>NZ_VMLA01000060.1:16084-21092 GCF_013276425.1 Streptococcus sp. 3874
TTTTCATTGAGTATAAATAGATGGAAAAGAAAATCTTGTACAAGTTTCTGACAATTTCTTTCTTTTCGTGTATAATAGTGGAAAAGAGGTAAAACGAGGTATGGTTATGGAAGCAGTTCTTTACTCAACATTCCGAAATCATTTAAAAGACTACATGAAGAAGGTCAATGATGAATTTGAGCCTTTAACGGTGGTTAATAAAAATCCAGATGAGGACATTGTAGTTCTTTCAAAGAGCGAATGGGACAGTATTCAGGAAACTCTGAGAATCGTTCAAAATAAGGAACTATCTGACAAGGTCTTGCGAGGAATGGCTCAAGTCCGTGCTGGAAGCACTCAAGTCCATGTTATTGAGGAGTGAGGAATGCTGCTCAAGTTTACAGAAGATGCGTGGGCAGATTATTGCTACTGGCAAACTCAGGATAAGAAAACACTAAAAAGAATCAATAAACTAATTAAGGATATTCAAAGTGATTCATTTACAGGAATAGGAAAACCAGAACCACTCAAGTATGACTACCAAGGAGCCTGGTCACGGCGTATTGATGCAGAAAATCGCTTGATTTATATGATGGATGGAGATAGCATCGCTTTTTTGTCCTTCAAAGATCACTACTAAGTCTACTGAAAGGTGGGCTTTTTATTTTTTAAATTTTTATGAGTAAGTTTAAGATAAAGTTTTTTAGAAAATGACAGAATCCCTAATACAAAAGACAAAAACTCAGAAAAGAAAGTTAGTATATAAACTTCGATTTTTTCCCTTGAATCCGCTTTATCACTTGTATTTTGTGGTATAATGAAGAGAATTGTTAATAATAAAAACAGGGGAAGTAAATGTCTAATTTTAAAGAAAAACTACCGATATTCCAGTCGAACGATGTTCAGATTTCAAATGTAGTCAATGCAGTTTGGTCGATTGCGAACACCTTACGTGGAGCTTATCGTTCGGATAAGTATCGAGTGATGTAATTAAAAATTGGATGAGAAGAAAAGATACAATTGAGTTTCTTGGTTTATGGAAAAGCTTAAACAACATGAATTTCAATTCGGTCGAATTCGACCGAATTAAATCGGAAGCTGGATATAATTCATTTACATTGTCTCCTAAGAAATGGGTAGAGAAAACTGGAGCAATCGGAATTATCTCAAAAGGTGGAAGATATGGTGGTGCATTTGCACATATAGATATTGCCTTTGAATTTGCTTCATGTATTTCTGCTGAATTTAAGATGTATGTAATTCAGGATTACAAAAGACTTAAGTCAGATTAAAATTCTAAGATATCATTAGGCTGGAATTTGAATAGAGAAATTTCTAAGATTAACTACAAAATTCATACAGATGCAATCAAAGAATATCTCTTAAAAGATCTTACCAACGAACAGTTGTCTTACAAGTATGTAAGTGAAGCAGATATGATTAATGTTGTTTTATTTAACAAAAGAGCTAAACAGTGGCGTGAAGAAAATAGGAACAATTAGTACAACACTTGTAGTAGTTGCGGGAGTAAGTGCGGGTGTGCTTGGAGGAAAATTTGACTTTAAATTTCCTAAAAAGATTTAATGGAGAATAATAAATATGAAGTTTAAAAATTATCTATTTGATTTATATCCTTATTTTCCCAAAGGTTTTTCATTATATAATAGAAAGGATCCTGATGTATGTAGTAAGGCGTTGTACGATGATTTATGTAAGATGTTTTTTGATGATGATTCAAAAGAAAAACTTAAAATAACATCTGTATGTAATAAATGCCAAAACTTTGGAAATGGAGATTTTTATACTTTATTTATTGATAAGGATAAGTATTTATTATCAAGTGATTATATAGGAGCCTCTATTTATTGGGCAAGAAAGGCAGGATTAAACGACAGAATAATTTTAGATCATTTGAGTATTTCAAGAACAATAGGTGGACACATTCTTTTCCCTAGAGGTGGTGGAAAATCAGAAACCGTTAATACAGCTAGAGGTGGAAAACCTAGAATCAAGAATGGAATTTATAAAGGATATTATGATCGTTTTGATTTAACACTATATGCTATAAAAGAATGGTTTGCGGGAAATAATAATTCAAAAATAGATTATGCTATAGAGAATTACCGTGAATGGTTTGAACTATTTTTTGATGATGATAATTGTAAAAATGGATTTGAGAAATTTGTCGAGTTTTTTAAGTTAGAAGGATTTATATATGAGCAAAATAAAATTATAGATTTAATTAAATCAGATTTAGAGAACAATCAGGTTGTCTTTTTAGATAAAGAAGATATTAGGATTGCTAGCACAGAAGAAGAATATATAAGATATATGAAAAATCTTAATATCATTATTCTAGAAAGAACTAAAAAAATATTATTATAAATATTTCAGCACCAGTTAAATAAAATGTGCGTTTTCTTTATCAAAAAAATTAATAAAAGAGGTTACCAAGAGGGATAAATTTTAAGTGTAGGGGGAATTTATCCTTTTTGCTTTTGAGGTAGAAGAGAAATCTATTGAATTATCCTATGAATATGTAGATGATGGATATAGTGGTTCTAATTTTGAGCGACCAAATTTTAAGAATATGATTGATGACCTGAATAAAGGAAAGTTTTCTATCATTATGGTAAAAGATTTATCTCGTTTCGGCAGAGATTATATCGAGTCAGGAAAGTACTTACAAAAGATATTTCTTGAAAAAGGTATTCGCTTTATATCTGTAAATGATAACTATGATAGTGATAATGCGGATGTTAGCGATATCCATTTAAGGTTTGTGAAAATCACTTTTTTATGGTAGAATGTAAAAGAATGTATGTCATTCGGAATAACAATAAAATGAGGTAAAAACATGGAAATCATGTCGCTTGCGATTGCTGTTTTTGCCGTCATCATTGGTTTAGTCATTGGATATGTCAGCATCTCAGCTAAGATGAAATCATCTCAGGAAGCTGCAGAGTTGATGCTTTTAAATGCTGAACAAGAAGCAACTAATTTACGTGGACAAGCTGAGCGTGAAGTGGATTTACTTGTTAATGAAGCCAAACGTGAAAGCAAGTCTCTTAAAAAAGAAGCACTATTGGAGGCCAAAGAAGAAGCCAGAAAATACCGTGAAGAAGTGGACGCTGAATTCAAATCAGAACGTCAAGAACTCAAACAAATCGAAAGTCGTTTGACAGAGAGAGCTACCAGCCTTGACCGTAAGGACGACAATTTGACGAGTAAAGAACAAACACTTGAACAAAAAGAACAAAGTATTTCTGATAGAGCGAAAAACCTTGATGCGCGTGAAGAGCAATTAGAGGAAGTCGAAAGACAAAAAGAAGCAGAACTAGAGCGTATTGGTGCTCTGTCTCAGGCAGAAGCACGAGATATTATCTTGGCACAGACAGAGGAAAACTTGACCAAGGAGATTGCCAGTCGTATTCGCGAAGCTGAGCAAGAGGTCAAGGAACGTTCTGACAAAATGGCCAAGGACATCCTGGTTCAAGCTATGCAACGTATCGCTGGTGAATATGTAGCGGAGTCAACAAACTCAACGGTTCATCTGCCAGACGATACTATGAAGGGACGCATTATTGGTCGTGAAGGTCGTAACATTCGTACCTTTGAAAGTTTGACAGGGGTCGATGTGATTATCGACGATACACCAGAAGTGGTGACCTTGTCAGGATTTGATCCGATTCGTCGTGAGATTGCCCGTATGACTATGGAAATGTTGCTCAAGGATGGTCGTATCCACCCAGCTCGTATCGAAGAGTTGGTTGAGAAAAACCGTCAAGAGATTGACAATAAGATCCGTGAATACGGTGAGGCTGCTGCCTATGAGATTGGCGCACCAAACCTTCATCCAGACTTGATGAAGATTATGGGTCGCTTGCAATTCCGGACTTCATATGGCCAAAATGTTTTGCGCCATTCGATTGAGGTTGCTAAGTTAGCTGGTATTATGGCCAGCGAGCTTGGTGAGAATGCGGCTCTTGCCCGTCGTGCTGGATTCCTTCACGACATCGGAAAAGCCATTGACCGCGAGGTTGAAGGTAGCCACGTTGAAATCGGTATGGAATTGGCACGTAAGTACAAGGAACATCCAGTTGTGGTCAATACGATTGCTAGTCACCACGGAGATGTTGAAGCTGAGAGCGTCATTGCAGTTATCGTTGCTGCAGCAGATGCCTTGAGCGCAGCTCGTCCAGGTGCTCGTAGTGAGTCTCTTGAAAGCTACATCAAGCGTCTCCATGATTTGGAAGAAATTGCGAACGGCTTTGAAGGGGTACAAAATAGCTTTGCCCTTCAAGCAGGACGTGAAATTCGTATCATGGTCAATCCAGGAAAAATCAAGGACGACAAAGTCACAATCTTAGCTCACAAAGTTCGTGAGAAAATTGAAAACAATCTCGATTACCCAGGAAATATCAAGATAACCGTGATTCGTGAGCTTCGTGCAGTAGATTATGCTAAATAATAAAAAACTGAGGTCAGTGAAATCTGACTTCAGTTTTTTTGAAGTACGACGGGCATGTGGTGCATCTGAGGTGTAATACTCTTCGAAAATCTCTTCAAACCACGTCAACGTCGCCTTGCCGTACTCAAGTACAGCCTGCGGCTAGTTTCCTAGTTTACTCTTTGATTTTCATTGAGTATAAGTCCTTGGTGGGCACCTGCTACCGGTGAACCCAATAGCGATTCCCAAGCCTGACTATCGTGAGGTAGCGGATTAAAACGGTCTGGGGATAGACCGTTTTAAGTCTGACGCTGGAAATAAGAATCGTCAGAGGAAGGGATAGCGAAATCGTGGCTCTACGAACAGGAAGGTGATAGTAAGGCGTATATAGCGGATAGGGGGGCGCGAAACCTTAAAGTCCAAAAAGGTAGTCGTAACCTATATGCGTAAATCACGAGAGTAATTGAATTCGAACTAAGATTTATCTTTTTCCACTGTAACCTTTTAACGTCCTCATGTCTAGTCTAAACGAGGAAAGATGTAGGACTTATCCCGTGAGCTCTGTCGCTAGAAAGAGAA
>NZ_VMLA01000061.1:0-12649 GCF_013276425.1 Streptococcus sp. 3874
TTTGAAAACAATTGAGTATTAGAAAACCATGAACCTTGTGCGGCGAATGCAGCAGTCCCAGAAATAAGAGATAGTGAAGCAAGAGACAGAAATATTAATGATTTAAATTTTCTTAACATATTTTTTCCTTTCTTATTAAGTAATGCGCTTTTTAATTTAAACGAAGCAACAATTTTCTATCAGTATACTTCAAAACATTGATGTGATTATACTTACTATCATTAAATTTAACGATAATATCATTGCCACTAACGACATATATGTTGTTGATGGCTTGGTTTATATTGCCAACCAAGATATTTGATAAATCTGCATCTACTGTATTTTTTTTAAAAATTGCCTTCGTTTTCATAAAATATAAATAGACATCATTACTTATTTGTATTGCTTGATAATTTGAGAGTTGTTCAAAATTATCTAAATCTGCTTTAACAGATATAGAATAATCTTTATCGGTTTTTATTACCGTTACTTGTAAAGACTCTAGTGGAATAATTTCTCTTGTACTGTCTTGATATACTTTCCAGCCCCAATACCCCAAAAATAGCAAAATAATCCCAATAATCGCTAATAAAAATTTTTTTCTAATCATAGCTTACTCACATTCCAATCTTATTGAAGAAAATCTAGTTTATAGTTCCATTTACAACATCTTAACTAATTTCATTCATTGGCGAGAGCTTGCTAAACTCCCACAAATTCTACCAATATTTTTGAGAACTAAAATTAGTCCTCTCAATGAAGGTATAATAATTTTTTCTTAAAACATCTCCCCCTCCGTTTTTGTTTTGGTTTGTCCTATTTTTTAAATTATATTTACATCTCTTATTATACTCTATTATTTTTAATTTGACAACGCTTTCGCTGTTTTATTTCTTGATTTTTTGTAAAACTTTTCATCAAAAGCGATTTCATCCCAAAAAAAAGAAAAAAACCTAACAAATCCCTTGCAATCGCAGGGGCTTTGTGTTATTCTATTATGGTGCTGTAAATTACAGCTTTAGCTTTGATGCAAGAGGTTGCGACACGCTCGGTTGCATTGCCACGCAACGCCGCGTCGGTTTTCTTGTGGAGCTAGCCTATTATCTTAAATAGACGAAAAGGAGAAAAAAATGGCAAACAAAAAAATCCGTATCCGTTTGAAAGCTTACGAACACCGTACGCTTGACACAGCGGCTGCAAAAATCGTAGAATCAGCTACTCGTACAGGTGCACAAGTTGCGGGTCCAATCCCACTTCCAACTGAACGTAGCCTCTACACAATTATTCGTGCGACTCACAAATACAAAGACTCTCGCGAACAATTTGAAATGCGTACACACAAACGTTTGATCGATATCGTTAACCCAACTCAAAAAACAGTTGATGCTTTGATGAAATTGGATCTTCCAAGTGGTGTAAACGTAGAAATTAAACTTTAATCTAAAATATAAAAGAGCAGAGGCTGGTGTTTCAATCTAATTGAACACGGGCTAAACTCGGTGTGAAAAAGATAAACTTCCTAGTGTCTGCTAGACACTGCGTCAGTTTCCTATTTTCACTTTGAGTTTGACGCCCTTTGTATCTTAGACCTGAGCATAAAAAACGCTCGTTAAAAACTTTTTGAATAAAAAATATAGAAAAGGAACTATTTTCTCATGACAAAAGGAATCTTAGGGAAAAAAGTGGGAATGACTCAAATCTTCACTGAAGCTGGCGAATTGATCCCTGTAACAGTTATTGAAGCAACTCCAAACGTTGTTCTTCAAGTTAAAACTGTTGAAACAGACGGATACAACGCTATCCAAGTTGGTTTCGATGACAAACGCGAAGTATTGAGCAACAAACCTGCTAAAGGACATGTAGCGAAAGCTAACACGGCTCCTAAGCGCTTCATTCGTGAATTCAAAAACGTTGAAGGCTTGGAAGTTGGTGCTGAAATCACAGTTGAAACATTCGCAGCTGGAGACGTTGTTGACGTAACTGGTACTTCTAAAGGTAAAGGTTTCCAAGGTGTTATCAAACGCCACGGACAATCACGTGGACCAATGGCTCACGGTTCTCGTTACCACCGTCGTCCAGGTTCTATGGGGCCTGTTGCACCTAACCGCGTATTCAAAGGTAAAAACCTTGCAGGACGTATGGGTGGTGACCGCGTAACAATTCAAAACCTTGAAGTTGTACAAGTTGTTCCAGAAAAGAACGTTATCCTTATCAAAGGTAACGTACCAGGTGCTAAGAAATCTCTTATCACTATCAAGTCAGCAGTTAAAGCTGGTAAATAATAAGGAAAGGGGAATACAGTCAAAATGGCAAATGTAACATTATTCGACCAAACTGGTAAACAAGCTGGCGAAGTTGTTCTTAACGATGCAATCTTTGGTATCGAACCAAACCAATCTGTTGTGTTTGATGTGATCATCAGCCAACGTGCTAGCCTTCGTCAAGGAACTCACGCAGTTAAAAACCGCTCAGCTGTTTCAGGTGGCGGACGCAAACCATGGCGTCAAAAAGGAACTGGACGTGCTCGTCAAGGTTCTATCCGCTCTCCACAATGGCGTGGTGGTGGAATCGTCTTCGGACCAACTCCACGTAGCTATGCGTACAAACTTCCTCAAAAAGTTCGTCGCCTTGCGCTTAAATCTGTTTACTCAGAAAAAGTTGCTGAAAATAAATTTGTAGCCGTTGATTCTCTTGAATTTACAGCTCCAAAAACTGCTGAATTTGCAAAAGTTCTTGCAGCTTTGAGCATCGATTCTAAAGTCCTTGTTATTCTTGAAGAAGGAAACGAATTCGCAGCTCTTTCAGCTCGTAACCTTCCAAACGTGAAAGTTGCGACTGCTACAACTGCAAGTGTTCTTGACATCGCAAATAGTGACAAACTTCTTGTTACTCAAGCAGCTATCTCTAAAATCGAGGAGGTTCTTGCATAATGAATTTGTATGATGTTATCAAAAAACCTGTCATCACTGAAAGCTCAATGGCTCAACTTGAAGCAGGAAAATATGTATTTGAAGTTGACACTCGTGCACACAAACTTTTGATCAAGCAAGCTGTTGAAGCTGCTTTCGAAGGTGTTAAAGTTGCTAATGTTAACACAATCAACGTAAAACCAAAAGCTAAACGTGTTGGACGTTACACTGGTTTTACTAACAAAACTAAAAAAGCTATCATCACACTTACAGCTGATTCAAAAGCAATCGAGTTGTTTGCTGCTGAAGCTGAATAATCTAAGGAGGAAATATCGTGGGAATTCGTGTTTATAAACCAACAACAAACGGTCGCCGTAATATGACTTCTTTGGATTTCGCTGAAATCACAACAAGCACTCCTGAAAAATCATTGCTTGTTGCATTGAAGAGCAAGGCTGGTCGTAACAACAACGGTCGTATCACTGTTCGTCACCAAGGTGGTGGACACAAACGTTTCTACCGTTTGGTTGACTTCAAACGTAACAAAGACAACGTTGAAGCGGTTGTTAAAACAATCGAGTACGATCCAAACCGTTCTGCAAACATCGCTCTTGTACACTACACTGACGGTGTGAAAGCATACATCATCGCTCCAAAAGGTCTTGAAGTAGGTCAACGTATCGTTTCAGGTCCAGAAGCAGATATCAAAGTCGGAAACGCTCTTCCACTTGCTAACATCCCAGTTGGTACTTTGATCCACAACATCGAATTGAAACCAGGTCGTGGTGGTGAATTGGTACGTGCTGCTGGAGCATCTGCTCAAGTATTGGGTCAAGAAGGTAAATACGTTCTTGTTCGTCTTCAATCAGGTGAAGTTCGTATGATTCTTGGAACTTGCCGTGCTACAGTTGGTGTTGTCGGAAACGAACAACACGGACTTGTAAACCTTGGTAAAGCGGGACGTAGCCGTTGGAAAGGTATCCGCCCAACAGTTCGTGGTTCTGTAATGAACCCTAACGATCACCCACACGGTGGTGGTGAAGGTAAAGCACCAGTTGGTCGTAAAGCACCATCTACTCCATGGGGCAAACCTGCTCTTGGTCTTAAAACTCGTAATAAGAAAGCGAAATCTGACAAACTTATCGTTCGTCGTCGCAACGAGAAATAATATTAAACTAGTCGCTTAAGCAACTAGTAAATCCGCCAGCTCGGTAGCGCTCCATGTGAGCGCAAGCCGCTGTGGTACAACATTTAAAGGAGAAAATATAAAAATGGGACGCAGTCTTAAAAAAGGACCTTTCGTCGATGAGCATTTGATGAAAAAAGTTGAAGCTCAAGCTAACGACGAAAAGAAAAAAGTTATTAAAACTTGGTCACGTCGTTCAACGATCTTCCCAAGTTTCATTGGTTACACTATTGCAGTTTATGACGGACGTAAACACGTACCTGTTTACATCCAAGAAGACATGGTAGGTCACAAACTTGGTGAATTTGCACCAACTCGTACTTACAAAGGTCACGCTGCAGACGACAAGAAAACACGTAGAAAATAAGGAGAACATAAATGGCAGAAATTACTTCAGCTAAAGCAATGGCTCGTACAGTACGTGTTTCACCTCGTAAATCACGTCTTGTTCTTGATAACATCCGTGGTAAAAGCGTAGCCGATGCAATCGCAATCTTGACATTCACTCCAAACAAAGCTGCTGAAATCATCTTGAAAGTTTTGAACTCAGCTGTAGCTAACGCTGAAAACAACTTTGGTTTGGATAAAGCTAATTTGGTAGTATCTGAAGCATTCGCAAACGAAGGACCAACTATGAAACGTTTCCGTCCACGTGCGAAAGGTTCAGCTTCACCAATCAACAAACGTACAGCTCACATCACTGTAGCTGTTGCAGAAAAATAAGGAGGTAAAATCGTGGGTCAAAAAGTACATCCAATTGGTATGCGTGTCGGCATCATCCGTGATTGGGATGCCAAATGGTATGCTGAAAAAGAATACGCGGATTACCTTCATGAAGATCTTGCAATCCGTAAATTCGTTCAAAAAGAACTTGCTGACGCAGCAGTTTCAACTATTGAAATCGAACGCGCAGTAAACAAAGTTAACGTTTCACTTCACACTGCTAAACCAGGTATGGTTATCGGTAAAGGTGGTGCTAACGTTGATGCACTCCGTGCAAAACTTAACAAATTGACTGGAAAACAAGTACACATCAACATCATCGAAATCAAACAACCTGATTTGGATGCTCACCTTGTAGGTGAAGGAATTGCTCGTCAATTGGAGCAACGTGTTGCTTTCCGTCGTGCACAAAAACAAGCAATCCAACGTGCAATGCGTGCTGGAGCTAAAGGAATCAAAACTCAAGTATCAGGTCGTTTGAACGGTGCAGATATCGCCCGTGCTGAAGGATACTCTGAAGGAACTGTTCCGCTTCACACACTTCGTGCAGATATCGATTACGCTTGGGAAGAAGCAGATACTACATACGGTAAACTTGGTGTTAAAGTATGGATCTACCGTGGTGAAGTTCTTCCAGCTCGTAAAAACACTAAAGGAGGTAAATAACCAATGTTAGTACCTAAACGTGTTAAACACCGTCGTGAGTTCCGTGGAAAAATGCGCGGTGAAGCAAAAGGTGGAAAAGAAGTAGCATTCGGTGAATACGGTCTTCAAGCTACAACTAGCCACTGGATCACTAACCGCCAAATCGAAGCTGCTCGTATCGCCATGACTCGTTACATGAAACGTGGTGGTAAAGTTTGGATTAAAATCTTCCCACACAAATCATACACTGCTAAAGCTATCGGTGTGCGTATGGGATCTGGTAAAGGGGCACCTGAAGGTTGGGTAGCACCAGTTAAACGTGGTAAAGTGATGTTCGAAATCGCTGGTGTATCTGAAGAGATTGCACGTGAAGCGCTTCGACTTGCTAGCCACAAATTGCCAGTTAAATGTAAATTCGTAAAACGTGAAGCAGAATAAGGAGAAGGCATGAAACTTAATGAAGTAAAAGAATTTGTTAAAGAACTTCGTGGTCTTTCTCAAGAAGAACTCGCGAAGCGCGAAAACGAATTGAAAAAAGAATTGTTTGAACTTCGTTTCCAAGCTGCTACTGGTCAATTGGAACAAACAGCTCGCTTGAAAGAAGTTAAAAAACAAATCGCTCGTATCAAAACAGTTCAATCTGAAGCGAAATAATAGACTAGGGAAGGAGAAATTTCAATGGAACGCAATAATCGTAAAGTTCTTGTTGGACGTGTTGTATCTGACAAAATGGACAAGACAATCACAGTTGTAGTTGAAACAAAACGTAACCACCCAGTCTATGGTAAACGTATTAACTACTCTAAAAAATATAAAGCTCATGATGAAAACAATGTTGCCAAAGAAGGCGATATCGTACGTATCATGGAAACTCGCCCGCTTTCAGCTACAAAACGTTTCCGTCTTGTAGAAGTTGTTGAAGAAGCGGTCATCATCTAATCAAACCTGAAAGGAGAAAACTGAAATGATTCAAACAGAAACTCGTTTGAAAGTCGCAGACAACAGCGGTGCTCGCGAAATCTTGACTATCAAAGTTCTTGGTGGTTCAGGACGTAAATTTGCAAACATCGGTGATGTTATCGTGGCATCTGTAAAACAAGCTACTCCTGGTGGTGCGGTTAAAAAAGGTGACGTTGTTAAAGCAGTTATCGTTCGTACTAAATCAGGTGCTCGTCGTGCTGATGGTTCATACATCAAATTTGACGAAAACGCAGCAGTTATCATCCGTGAAGACAAAACTCCTCGCGGAACACGTATCTTTGGCCCAGTTGCACGTGAATTGCGTGAAGGTGGCTTCATGAAGATCGTGTCACTTGCTCCAGAAGTACTTTAATTGGTTGCTCAAAGAAAATTAAAACAAGTCTAGGAAGTAAAACGAAAGCATAACTTAAGTTAGGTGAGTTGAAACTGACGAAGGATTGCTTTGATTTTCGAAGAGCAAAAACAAACAAACTAGTCCCCTAGCTTCAAGCTAGGGTGCCCTTATGGGCGTAAGAAAAATCAAGGAGAAACCTAATGTTTGTAAAAAAAGGCGACAAAGTTCGCGTAATCGCTGGTAAAGATAAGGGAACAGAAGCTGTTGTCCTTACTGCCCTTCCAAAAGTAAACAAAGTTATCGTTGAAGGTGTTAACATCGTTAAGAAACACCAACGTCCAACTAACGAGCTTCCTCAAGGTGGTATCATCGAGAAAGAAGCAGCTATCCATGTATCAAACGTTCAAGTTTTGGACAAAAATGGTGTAGCTGGTCGTGTTGGTTACAAATTTGTAGACGGTAAAAAAGTTCGCTACAACAAAAAATCAGGCGAAGTGCTTGATTAATCACGAAGGAAAGGAGAAGTATAATGGCAAATCGTTTAAAAGAAAAATATCTTAATGAAGTAGTTCCTGCTTTGACAGAACAATTCAACTACTCATCAGTGATGGCTGTGCCTAAAGTAGATAAGATCGTTTTGAACATGGGTGTTGGTGAAGCTGTATCAAACGCTAAAAGCCTTGAAAAAGCTGCTGAAGAATTGGCACTTATCTCAGGTCAAAAACCACTTATCACTAAAGCTAAAAAATCAATCGCCGGCTTCCGTCTTCGTGAAGGTGTTGCGATCGGTGCAAAAGTTACCCTTCGTGGTGAACGGATGTACGAATTCTTGGATAAATTGGTTTCAGTTTCACTTCCACGTGTACGTGACTTCCACGGTGTTCCAACAAAATCATTTGATGGACGCGGAAACTATACACTTGGTGTGAAAGAACAATTGATTTTCCCAGAAATCAACTTCGATGACGTTGACAAAACTCGTGGTCTTGACATTGTTATCGTAACAACTGCTAACACTGACGAAGAGTCACGTGCATTGCTTACAGGCCTTGGAATGCCTTTTGCAAAATAATATAGGAGGTAAATCTAATGGCTAAAAAATCAATGGTAGCTAGAGAGGCTAAACGCCAAAAAATTGTTGACCGTTATGCTGAAAAACGTGCTGCATTAAAGGCAGCAGGGGACTATGAAGGTTTATCTAAATTACCTCGCAACGCCTCACCGACTCGTTTACATAATCGTTGTAGAGTTACGGGGCGCCCACATTCAGTTTACCGCAAATTTGGTCTGAGTCGTATCGCTTTTCGCGAACTTGCGCATAAAGGTCAAATTCCTGGTGTAACAAAAGCATCTTGGTAATTTAAGATATCAAGGGCGTCAAAACTCTAAGTGAAAATAGGAAACTTGACGAAGAAACTGAGGTTTCTAGGAAAGTTTATCTTTTTCACACAGAGTTTAGCCCGGGTTCAGTTGGGCTAGCCAATTTGAACACGAGCTACAGCTTTGGCAAAAAAAGACCAATTTTCTTTGGAGCATCGCTCCTGCATCAAATTGCCTATTTTTGCTCTTGCTGTTACGCTCTTTGTATCATGTATTAACTAGCAAGTGCAACTTGCAAACTACTAGTAAGAGGAGAAAAACAAAATGGTTATGACTGACCCAATCGCAGACTTCCTAACTCGTATTCGTAACGCTAACCAAGCTAAACACGAAGTACTTGAAGTACCTGCATCAAACATCAAAAAAGGGATTGCTGAAATCCTTAAACGCGAAGGTTTTGTAAAAAACGTTGAAATCATCGAAGATGACAAACAAGGCATCATCCGTGTATTTCTTAAATACGGACCAAACGGTGAAAAAGTTATCACTAACTTGAAACGTATTTCTAAACCAGGACTTCGTGTCTACAAAAAACGTGAAGACCTTCCAAAAGTTCTTAACGGACTTGGAATTGCTATCCTTTCAACTTCTGAAGGTTTGCTTACTGATAAAGAAGCACGCCAAAAGAATGTTGGTGGTGAGGTTATCGCTTACGTTTGGTAATATTTAGTTCCCAATTTCTTTGTGACTCTTCGTTATCGTCTCTTGCCTAACACAAAGTTATGCCTGCGAGACGATGCCTAGATTCACTTTGAAATTGAAACCTAAATGTTCCTTTAAATCGAGAAATCGATTTAACCCCGTGAAAACTGGCCGTTCTGGCCTGACAATTTAACAGGAGAAAATAAACATGTCACGTATTGGTAATAAAGTTATCGTGTTGCCTGCTGGTGTTGAACTCACTAACAATGACAACCTTGTAACTGTAAAAGGACCTAAAGGAGAACTTACTCGTGAGTTCTCAAAAGATATTGAAATCCGTGTGGAAGGTACTGAAGTAACCCTTCACCGTCCAAACGATTCAAAAGAAATGAAAACTATCCACGGAACTACTCGTGCCCTTTTGAACAACATGGTTGTTGGTGTATCAGAAGGATTCAAGAAAGAACTTGAAATGCGTGGGGTTGGTTACCGTGCACAACTTCAAGGATCTAAACTTGTTTTGGCTGTTGGTAAATCTCACCCAGACGAAGTTGAAGCTCCAGAAGGAATTACTTTTGAACTTCCAAACCCAACAACAATCGTTGTTAGCGGAATTTCAAAAGAAGTAGTTGGACAAACAGCTGCTTACGTACGTAGCCTTCGTTCACCAGAACCATATAAAGGTAAAGGTATCCGTTACGTTGGTGAATTCGTTCGCCGTAAAGAAGGTAAAACAGGTAAATAATGTTGAGTGGTTGATTCTCAACCACCAACCTATTTTCCAACTTTGTGCATAGCACACGATTTAAAACTAAAGAGGTGAAAACTGTGATTTCAAAACCAGATAAAAACAAACTCCGCCAAAAACGCCACCGTCGCGTTCGCGGAAAACTCTCTGGAACTGCTGATCGCCCACGTTTGAACGTATTCCGTTCTAATACAGGCATCTACGCTCAAGTGATTGATGACGTAGCGGGTGTAACGCTCGCAAGTGCTTCAACTCTTGACAAAGAAGTTTCAAAAGGAACTAAAACTGAACAAGCTGTTGCTGTCGGTAAACTCGTTGCAGAACGTGCAAACGCTAAAGGTATTTCAGAAGTGGTGTTCGACCGCGGTGGATATCTATATCACGGACGTGTGAAAGCTTTGGCTGATGCAGCTCGTGAAAACGGATTGAAATTCTAATAGGAGGACACTAGAAAATGGCATTTAAAGACAATGCAGTTGAATTAGAAGAACGCGTAGTTGCTGTCAATCGTGTTACAAAAGTTGTTAAAGGTGGACGTCGTCTTCGTTTCGCAGCTCTTGTTGTTGTTGGTGACCACAACGGTCGCGTAGGATTTGGTACTGGTAAAGCTCAAGAAGTTCCAGAAGCAATCCGTAAAGCAGTAGATGATGCTAAGAAAAACTTGATCGAAGTTCCTATGGTTGGAACAACAATCCCACACGAAGTTCTTTCAGAATTCGGTGGAGCTAAAGTATTGTTGAAACCTGCTGTAGAAGGTTCTGGAGTTGCCGCTGGTGGTGCAGTTCGTGCCGTTGTGGAATTGGCAGGTGTGGCAGATATTACATCTAAATCACTTGGTTCTAACACTCCAATCAACATTGTTCGTGCAACTGTTGAAGGTTTGAAACAATTGAAACGCGCTGAAGAAGTTGCTGCCCTTCGTGGTATTTCAGTTTCTGATTTGGCATAAGAAAGGGGATAAAATGGCTCAAATTAAAATTACTTTGACTAAGTCTCCAATCGGACGCATTCCATCACAACGTAAAACTGTTGTAGCACTTGGACTTGGCAAATTGAACAGCTCTGTTATTAAAGAAGATAACGCTGCTATCCGTGGTATGATCACTGCAGTATCTCACTTGGTAACAGTTGAAGAAGTAAACTAATGAATTTTTAGGGGATGTGCACTATACCATCCCCTAAAACTAGATATAGTCATCTATGATGACGTCGTATAGGCGAGTTGATGGGGGAGACAACCTTTTCTCCCTTATCGGCGCTAGCATTTTACAAAAGAGGAGAAAATAAAAATGAAACTTCATGAATTGAAACCTGCAGAAGGTTCTCGTAAAGTACGTAACCGCGTTGGTCGTGGTACTTCATCAGGTAACGGTAAAACATCTGGTCGTGGTCAAAAAGGTCAAAAAGCTCGTAGCGGCGGCGGAGTTCGCCTTGGTTTTGAAGGTGGACAAACTCCATTGTTCCGTCGTCTTCCAAAACGTGGATTCACTAACATCAACGCTAAAGAATACGCAATTGTGAACCTTGACCAATTGAACGTCTTTGAAGATGGTGCTGAAGTAACTCCAGTTGTTCTTATCGAAGCAGGAATTGTTAAAGCTGAAAAGTCAGGTATTAAAATTCTTGGTAACGGTGAGTTGATTAAGAAATTGACTGTGAAAGCAGCTAAATTCTCTAAATCAGCTGAAGAAGCTATCACTGCTAAAGGTGGTTCAGTAGAAGTCATCTAAGAGAGGTGACCTATGTTTTTTAAATTATTAAGAGAAGCTCTTAAAGTCAAGCAGGTTCGATCAAAAATTTTATTTACAATTTTTATCGTTTTGGTCTTTCGTATCGGAACTAGCATTACAGTTCCTGGTGTGAATGCCAATAGCTTGAATGCTTTAAGTGGATTATCCTTCTTAAACATGTTGAGCTTGGTGTCGGGGAATGCCCTAAAAAACTTTTCGATTTTTGCCCTAGGAGTTAGTCCCTATATTACTGCTTCTATCGTTGTCCAACTCTTACAAATGGATATTTTACCGAAATTTGTAGAGTGGGGAAAACAAGGGGAAGTAGGTCGAAGAAAATTGAACCAAGCTACTCGTTATATTGCCCTTGGTCTAGCCTTTGTGCAATCTATCGGGATTACAGCTGGTTTTAATACCTTGGCTGGAGCTCAATTGATTAAAACTGCTTTAACTCCCCAAGTTTTTCTGACGATTGGTATCATCTTAACAGCTGGTAGTATGATTGTCACTTGGTTGGGAGAGCAAATTACAGATAAGGGATACGGAAATGGTGTTTCTATGATTATCTTTGCCGGGATTGTTGCCTCAATTCCAGAGATGATTCAGGGCATCTATGTGGACTACTTTGTGAACGTCCCAAGTAGCCGGATCACTTCATCTATCATTTTCGTAATCATTTTGATTATTACTGTATTGTTGATCATTTACTTTACAACTTATGTTCAACAAGCAGAATACAAAATTCCAATCCAATATACTAAGGTTGCACAAGGTGCTCCATCTAGCTCTTACCTTCCATTGAAGGTAAACCCTGCTGGAGTTATCCCTGTTATCTTTGCCAGTTCCATTACTGCAGCGCCTGCGGCGATTCTTCAGTTTTTGAGCGCCACAGGTCATGATTGGGCTTGGGTAAGGGTAGCACAAGAGATGTTGGCAACCACTTCTCCAACTGGTATTGCTATGTATGCTTTATTGATTATTCTCTTTACATTCTTCTATACGTTTGTACAGATTAATCCTGAAAAAGCGGCAGAGAACCTACAAAAGAGCGGTGCCTATATCCATGGAGTTCGTCCTGGTAAAGGTACAGAAGAATATATGTCTAAACTTCTTCGTCGTCTTGCAACGGTTGGTTCCCTCTTCCTTGGTGTGATTTCCATTTTGCCGATTGCAGCTAAAGATGTATTTGGTCTTTCTGATGTTGTTGCCTTTGGTGGAACAAGTCTCTTGATCATTATCTCTACAGGTATCGAAGGAATCAAGCAATTGGAAGGTTACCTATTGAAACGTAAGTATGTTGGTTTCATGGATAGAACAGAATAAAAGTATTTACTGATACTCTTCGAAAATCAAATTCAAACCACGTCAGCCTTATCTGCAACCTCAAAG
>NZ_VMLA01000062.1:0-22655 GCF_013276425.1 Streptococcus sp. 3874
TTTCATTGAGTATTAGTTATGCTTTCACCTCGATTCCTAGTCTCATGAGATTTTCATTGAGTATTCTCAAAACATAGTGTTGTAATCAATTTAAATTAACCTACTTCAATTTGTTATGCTAGCGTTATTCTATCATGTATTTTTGCGGTCGGGGGGCTTTTGTAGTATAATAGAGATACGTTTTTACAGTAGGAGGTATCTATGGATTTAACTAAGCGCTTTAATAAACAGTTAGATAAGATTCAAGTTTCGTTGATTCGTCAGTTTGACCAGGTTATTTCGGAGATTCCTGGGGTCTTGCGTTTGACCTTGGGGGAACCTGATTTTACAACGCCAGATCATGTCAAGGAGGCGGCCAAGCGAGCGATTGATCAGAACCAATCCTACTATACAGGGATGAGTGGTCTGCTGACTCTACGTCAGGCAGCCAGTGACTTTGTTAAGGAAAAGTACCAACTGGACTATGCTCCTGAAAATGAAATCTTGGTTACAATTGGGGCGACAGAGGCTTTATCTGCGACTTTGACGGCTATTTTGGAAGAGGGAGACAAGGTACTTTTGCCAGCTCCTGCTTATCCAGGCTATGAACCGATTGTTAACTTAGTTGGGGCAGAAATTGTTGAGATTGATACGACTGAAAATGGTTTTGTCTTGACTCCTGAGATGTTGGAAAAGGCCATTTTGGAGCAGGGAGACAAGCTCAAGGCGGTTATTCTCAACTATCCAGTTAATCCGACAGGAATTACCTATAGTCGGGAGCAGTTGGAGGCCTTGGCAGACGTTTTACGCAAGTACGAAATTTTCGTTGTCTGTGATGAGGTTTACTCAGAATTGACCTATACAGGCGAAGCCCATGTATCTCTAGGAACTATGTTGAGAGACCAGGCTATCATTATCAATGGTCTATCTAAATCGCATGCTATGACCGGTTGGCGTTTGGGACTAATTTTCGCTCCTGCGGCCTTCACAGCTCAGTTAATCAAGAGTCACCAGTACTTGGTGACTGCCGCAAATACCATGGCGCAACACGCTGCGGTGGAGGCCTTGACGGCTGGTAAAAACGATGCGGAGCCTATGAAGAAGGAATATATCCAGCGTCGTGATTATATTATCGAGAAAATGACTGCTCTTGGTTTTGAGATTATCAAACCAGACGGTGCCTTCTATATCTTTGCTAAGATTCCAGCTGGTTACAACCAAGACTCCTTTGCCTTTCTAAAGGATTTTGCTCAGAAGAAGGCTGTTGCCTTTATCCCTGGTGCTGCCTTTGGGTGTTATGGAGAAGGTTATGTTCGCCTGTCTTATGCAGCCAGCATGGAGACTATCAAAGAAGCCATGAAACGACTTGAGGAGTATATGAGAGAAGCATGATTCAGTCTATCACGAGTCAAGGCTTGGTGCTCTATAATCGCAATTTTCGTGAGGATGACAAGCTCGTCAAGATTTTTACAGAGCAGGTTGGCAAACGCATGTTTTTTGTCAAACACGCTGGTCAGTCTAAGCTGGCGCCTGTTATTCAGCCCTTGGTGCTGGCACGATTTCTCTTGCGAATCAATGATGATGGACTCAGTTACATCGAAGACTATCATGAGGTCATGACTTTTCCCAAGATTAATAGTGACCTCTTTGTCATGGCCTATGCGACCTATGTGGCAGCTCTTGCAGATGCTAGTTTGCAGGACAATCAGCAGGATGCTCCCTTGTTTGCTTTTTTGCAAAAGACTTTGGAGTTGATGGAAGCAGGCTTGGATTATCAGGTTTTGACCAATATTTTTGAAATTCAAATTTTGACTCGATTTGGGATCAGCCTTAATTTTAATGAGTGTGTCTTTTGCCATCGGGTCGGTCAGGCTTTTGACTTTTCTTTCAAATATGGAGCCTGCCTCTGTTCAGAGCATTATCATGAGGATGAGAGACGTTGCCATCTCAATCCCAATATCCCTTATCTGCTCAATCAATTTCAAGCCATTGATTTTGAGACCTTGGAGACCATTTCGCTCAAGCCCGATATCAAGCAAGACTTACGCCAGTTTATGGATCAGCTCTACGAAGAGTACGTTGGGATTCACCTAAAATCAAAGAAATTTATTGATTCCCTAGCAGACTGGGGACAATTACTAAAAGAGGAAAAGAAATGAAAAAAATCGCAGTAGATGCCATGGGGGGCGATTACGCACCTCAAGCCATCGTTGAGGGTGTCAATCAAGCCCTAGCTGACTTTTCAGATATTGAGGTTCAACTCTACGGAGATGAAGCTAAAATCAAGCAATATCTGACAGCGACAGAGCGCGTCAGCATTATCCATACGGATGAAAAGATTGATTCAGACGATGAACCTACGAGAGCTATTCGGAAGAAGAAAAATGCCAGTATGGTATTGGCGGCCAAGGCTGTCAAAGAAGGAGAAGCAGACGCTGTTCTCTCGGCTGGGAATACAGGTGCCTTGTTGGCGGCAGGATTCTTCATCGTGGGTCGTATCAAGAACATCGATCGTCCTGGACTTATGTCGACTTTGCCGACTGTAGATGGGAAGGGGTTTGACATGCTGGACCTCGGTGCCAATGCAGAAAATACAGCCCAGCACCTCCATCAATATGCGGTTCTAGGTTCTTTCTATGCTAAAAATGTCCGTGGCATTGCGCAACCACGTGTTGGCTTACTTAACAATGGAACAGAGAGTAGCAAGGGTGACCCGCTTCGTAAGGAAACTTACGAATTACTAGCAGCTGATGAAAGTTTGAACTTTATCGGAAACGTGGAAGCACGTGATTTGATGAATGGCGTTGCGGATGTTGTCGTGGCAGATGGTTTCACGGGAAACGCTGTGCTCAAATCCATCGAAGGGACAGCCATGGGAATCATGGGATTGCTCAAGACAGCTATTACAGGTGGTGGTCTTCGAGCGAAACTAGGCGCACTCCTTCTCAAGGATAGCCTCAGAGGTTTGAAAAAACAGCTCAACTACTCAGATGTTGGTGGAGCGGTCTTGTTTGGTGTCAAGGCACCTGTTGTCAAGACTCATGGCTCAAGCGATGCCAAGGCTGTTTATAGTACGATTCGCCAGATTCGTACCATGCTAGAAACAGACGTAGTTGCCCAGACTGCGCGTGAATTTTCAGGAGAATAAAAGAGATGACAGAAAAAGAAATTTTTGACCGTATTGTAACCATTATCCAAGAGCGACAGGGAGAGGACTTTGTCGTGACAGAATCCTTGAGTCTGAAAGACGATTTGGATGCTGACTCAGTTGACTTGATGGAGTTTATCTTGACACTGGAAGATGAATTTAATATCGAAATCAGCGACGAAGAAATTGACCAACTCCAAAGTGTAGGAGATGTTGTTAAAATCATTCAAGCAAAATAGAAATCGGAGTTCCAAGGCATTTGCTTTGGAATTTTTTATTTGGCTTAATACTCTTCGAAAATCTCTTCAAACCATGTCAGCTCTATCTGCCACCTCAAAACNNATTTTCATTGAGTATAAGTGACCGTTTAGGAACAGATTTAGTCTTTCTAGGGACAGTAGAAATCTGAGGACAAATAAGGGATATAATGGAGTCAGAAAAAATCAATCTCCAAAAAGGAGAAAAGAAAGGATTTTTATGATGAAAAAATATCTTTATTCTAGTTTGTTAGTTCTTGCAGGAGGCGTTCTCCTAGCAAATACTACGGTAGCCTATGCTGATTCCCCATCAGCAAGTGAGAAAGAAGCGATTGCTCAATTAGTTAATCAAGGCAAGATAAAAGCTGAAGAAGCTGATCAAGTAAAATTGATTGGTTTTGAAGATAAAGAAACCCAAGCAGAGGGAAATCAAGAGAAGAAAGCTTTCAATCAATATCGTGATCCGAAAGGAACATGGATGCAAACCAATGGTAAATGGTGGTTTAAATACGGTTCAGGTGGGTATGCTAAAAATTGGGAACAATTAGATGGCAAGTGGTACTATTTTGATGACCAAGGATGGATGAAAGAAAATACTTGGATTCAACCTGATGGTAATTATTACTACTTATCTGCTAGTGGTGCTATGGTCACTGGTTATCAACGTGTGAATGGTACACCATACTTCTTTAGAGCCAGTGGTGTATGGGTAGAAAATCGTGGACAGGCACTTGGTGAATACGCAGAGACATTTGTAGGAAAAATCCCATATGTTTGGGGTGGGGCAGATTTGAATAGTGGCGTAGATTGCTCAGGATTTACGATGGCTATTCATGCTAAGTTTGATATTAGTATTCCTAGAGTAACCTATGGTCAAGCAACAGGAGGAAGCTATGTAAGTAATGGCTCACAACTTCCTGGAGATTTAATATTGTACAATGGCGACCAAGGTTCAAATCAACATGTGGGTATTTATGTTGGTGGTGGCAAGGTAGTTCATGCTCCAGATAGAGGTCAAGATGTTTCTTATATGAATCAATATGGAATGGATCAAAATACAATTCGTAGATATTGGTAATATTGTCTAATTTTTCACAATATTATTGACTTTGACAATGAAAAGTATTAAAATATAGCTAAATAAAGAGGGGAAGCCCTCTTATAGCTATTCAATAAAGGAGGAAATGGCTATGAAAAAATCTAAATTACTTACTCTTGGTTTGCTTGCAGGTGCTGGCTTACTTTTGTCTATCAACCAAGCACAGGCTGCAGATACTTGGGTTAAAAATGGTGCTGACTGGAATCTTTCTCAAGATGGCAGTCTAGCTAAGGATAAATGGGTACAAAATGCTGGGTCATGGTATCACTTCGACAGCACTGGTAAAATGCAGACAGGTTGGCTAAAAGACGGTAACACTTGGTATTCGCTCGCAGATAGTGGCGCTATGCGTACTGGCTGGTACAAGGAAGGTAGCACATGGTACTCACTAGCAGATAGTGGCGCCATGCGTACAGGTTGGTACAAAGAAGGGTCTACATGGTACTATCTTCATTTTAGTGGTTCTATGATGACAGGTTGGGAGTTCATAGATGGTAAATGGTCTTACTTTGAAAAATCAGGTGCTATGGTTGCAGATAGAGCTGTTCCAGCCAGTGATGGGGAAAGTTATGTCATTGGTAAGGATGGCTATATGTTAACCAAACTCCCTAGTCAGGTTGAACAATCTCAAGCGGATGATACAATTATCACAAATATTGTTACTTTGTCTGATGGGTATGATTATCATCTTATTCATAGAAAAGATGGAGTCATTATTGAAAAAAATGCTTGGTATATCAGACCAGAGTTCAAGAAGTTTTCTAATAAATATGGAGATGAGGTTGCAAATACTACCTTAACTTTAGTGGATAATAAAGAAGAAGGACAAGAAATTGATCCTAAGGCAGTTGTACAGAACTTCCAAAACTTACCAAATCGCTACTACTTTGATGAAAATGGACATCGTGTGGTTAATATCCCAGCAATGACAACCTATTCAGAGATTAAAAAAGTTGGCAATGATATCTATTTAGAAAATCCAGGTGCACGACTTCGTCTTGGAGCTACCCACTTTACAATCAATAACAATAAACTATACTATTTAGAAAATGAGCAAGGTAAGCTCAAAACAGGTTACTTTGTATTGATTGATGATGGTATGGCTACAACCCACTATCACATCCTAGCCTATGCGGATCAATCTGGTGAAATTCTTAAGATGAAACGCTTGCCATCAGGAGTTTCAGATTATCTGGATAAAGAAATCGATGGTTTATATGGTGAAAAAATTAAAATTGAATCTCCACACTCAAACGAATATTATAAAGTGGTTGTGGTTAAATAAAAATAACATCTTCACAACTAATCGTTAACGCTCTAACCAATATACCATTTTCAGGAGGCTTTAGATTTCTTGTATTTTAAAAGGAAACTAAAGCCTTTTGTAGATGGAGCAGGGGATAGAGTTATCTATAAAATAATGAAAAGGAGTCTGTCATGGAAATGAAAAATACATTTGTAGAATTGGAACAATTTGAAGAGTTAACCTCAGAGGTATTGGAGGAAGTGAATGGTGGAGGGATTTTTGAAGATGCCGTAAAATGGTGCGATAAGTTATTTAGTACGGGTAGACACTTTGCTTAAATTCACAGTATTCGTTAGAGATTAGATTTATTTATGATTATTTTAGAATTCTTAGTTTCTGTGCTATATATACTGTTGGTAGTCGTTTCAACCATGGTTCCTACTATTTATTTGGGTGCTCAAATTTCCCCAGAATTTTATAAAAAACGTTATTGGGTCCTTGTATTTTTAATTAGTTTATCTGCTCGCCAAACATTTGGAGAATTATTTCATATAGGAATCATTCTCTTCTTTTACTGTATTTTTTTACTAGTATTGCACAAGGGAAAAGGGGAAGCTTTTTTTCTTTCTCTGTATCTTTTTCTCTTCTTTCAAAGTATTCGTTATTTATTTTTGACAATTTGGATTCGTGTATTATCTGGTGAGCCTTGTTGTTTTGTAGATTCGTTTTCCACTTTATATAGATCTGTATTTGATTTATTATCAATATTTCTATGTTCTACAATTATGAAACGTTGTTCTTTGGATTTGGATTTATTCTTTTCAGATGCTTTCAAAACCCACTATTATAAGAGTTTTTTCATTATCCTACCTCTGACTGGATTTAGGATATTCTCTTCGTTTATGACCAATAGAAATAGTTCGTTCTACGTTCGTTTTGATACGACCATTTCTCTCCTGATTTTCATTCTCTTTTTCTCTTGGCTCTTTTACATCAAGCATTTGGAGCAGGTTTATCGTGATGAGCAGACCATTCAGAGACAGGAAGATGAAAATCGTTCCTTGCAAGGAATGGTGGATAAGTTGGGACATCTCTATGATGAGGTTCGAGGTTTCCGTCATGATTTTGCGGGAATTGTCGCCAGCATGGAGCCTGCCATAGCAAATCAAGACATGGCTGAGGTATCTACCATTTATCAAGATGTCTTTCTAAAGACTAATGAAAAGCTGAGGAAGGCGGATTACACGGCCTTTAATCTTCACAATATCCATGATATAGCTATTCGCAATACCTTGGCAAAAGCCATGATTGTGGCAGATAAGCAGGGAATTCATTTTAGTTTGGAGACGGTGGGGGTTGTCGAAGAGCTGGCATTGCCTATGTTGGAGGCTATCCGTATCCTCTCTATCCTCACGACAAATGCTTTAGAAGCAGCCAGTGAGGCTGAAAATCCGCAGATTCGGGTTGCTTTATTGGCAGGTGATAGGAGTGTCCGTTTTATCATTGAAAACACTCGTAAGAAAGAAGAACTGAATCCCAGTATTCTCAGTCAAAAGGGTTACTCTACCAAGGATAACCACAGTGGACTGGGCTTGGCAACCTTGGAGGACATGGTTTTTCATTATGATTTAAACTTAGATACCCAGCTAGGAGAGACGACTTTTAGACAAGATTTAGAATTGCCATTTAAGGATGAGAAACGAGGGGGAGAGGAATGAGAATTTTAGTTTTGGAAGACGATAGAGTCCAGCAAGGACGGATAGAGCAGACTTTACTAGATATCGGTCGCTCTCGCAATTTAAGATTGGAAATTGATATTGCCAAAAACTATGGGGATGTTGAAAAGTATTCTCAGTATTTTGACCATTACCAGCTCTATTTATTAGATTTAGAGATTGATGGAGAGCGTGAACGGGGCTTTCAGGTTGCTCAACAGGTTCGGGAGCGGGATCCTTTTACAAGCATTGTCTTTGTGTCCACGCACTCGGAGGCCTTACCTCTAGCTTTTCGCTACCACTTGTCTGCCTTGGATTTTATTTCCAAGGATCAGCCAGAGGCGGACTACTGTCATCAGCTGGAGCGCTGTCTGGACTATGTACTGGCAGTAGATAAGAGGGAAAATATGCGTCTCTTTACCTATAGTTTTGAGGGAAGACGGGGCTTCACTCTGCCCTACCATGAAATTTTAGCCTTTGAAACTTCAGTGGAATCCCATCGTATCAAGGTCTATTATGCCAATCATTCTATCAAGACCATTTATGGCAGTCTCAAGGATATCGCTGCCAAGGCTGAAAAAGATTACTTTGTCTATGCCAATCGCAATACGTTAGTCAGTTTACAGGCTATTGAAGAGATGACTGCCACAGAAGTGACCTTGTTAGAAGGCTTGCATTTCCCCGTATCACGAACAGCCAGAAGAACCCTTAAAAAATATCTTAATGTCTAATATCTGTTAGATTTGAATGAGTTTATCAATAAGAATATCGGAAAATTTTCTGATATTCTTATTTTTTGACTTCTTTTTCGAATAGATAAGTAAGAGGAAAAGAAAAGGAGTTTGCTTCATGTATCTACCGATTTTCTATTCATGGTATATTAAATTATTTTTCAAATAAAATTTAATTTAGTTGTTTATTTTTGAATTGTTTTTCGAATAGATAAGTAAGAGGAAAAGGAGAGGAGCCTAGTTCATGTATCTACCAATTTTTTATCCGTGGTTTACTAAATTATTTTTCAAATAAATTTAATTTCGTTGTACACTTTCGACTTCTTTTTCGAATAGATAAATAAGAGGAAAAAGAAAGGAGCCTGGTTTATGTATCTACCGATTTTCTATTCATGGTACATTAAATTATTTTTTAAATAAAATTTAATTTAGTTGTACATTTTCGAATTATTTTTCGAATAAATAAGTAAGAGGAAAACGAAAGGAATAAAATAATGAAAGAACATTATTACGGATTTGTTGAGCTAACTTCGGAAGAATTGACCGATATTCAAGGTGGAGAAAATTGGACGAAGACCCTTGTAGATTGGTACATTGGATTTCGTAGAGGTTTTGGTTTTTAGGAGGATAAGAGATGAATGAAATGAATGATAAGTATACTATTGAAGTATTAAAGGAAAGCGACTTAGCCTTGCTGGTGGGTGGTAGTGAGGCAAGTTACCAACATGGTTTAATGGTGGGGTTCATTTTACGTCGTGCGTTATTTGGATTCTAAGATAATATTTAGAGAGTGAAGCTTACCTACAACAATGAACAGAATATATGAAAAAGGAAATACAAATAACTACCTTTTTCAATTGTTAAGAATCAAAAAAGGAGAATAAGATGGAACAAATTAAAAATATGGAAAATAATTTTCATGTAATGAGTCATGAGGAATTGGCCGATGTAGAAGGAGGCTTGCTATTTGGTCTGGTAGTAGTTGGAGGAGTCGCAATTGCAGGAACATTTTTATTGGGTGCGGTAGATGGTGCTTCAGGAGCACATGCTAAGCGTCGTGGACGTTAACAGGGAAGGAAGAGCGCTGATGGAACGCATAATAGAAAGTTGGATTACTAGGGTAGAGAATTTTTACAGTTTGCAGTCAATTCCTGTAAAAGTATTCATTTTCATAGTTGGAGTAGTTGGGATTTATGCTTTAGGGACATTACTTTTAGGACCGGTTTATTGGGCGGGGCAGAAGTTTGGCGAAACAATTTACAATTATTTGTTTTAATAAAAAATTATAGATAAAGAGGAACAGACATAATGAATATGATAAAAATTGAAGAAAAATTTACAAGTCTTACAGAAAAAGATTTGGCAACAGTAGAGGGTGGTCGAGTGTCATGGAGAGGTAATATTAACATCGATGTCCATAAAGTGATTGATAGTACGGGAAGATTTTTCGGTGGTATCTATAATGCTGGTAGAGCATTTGGGCGAAATGTTTACAATGCATTTTATTAATATAGTTTATTAAAATGAATATCATATATTATATTTTTGAATTCGTTTTCGAATAGAGAAATAAGAGGAATACAGGGAATGATTATTTCAGTAATTCAAGATTTGGATGAAACAATTTAATAAACACTGCTATACCAAACTTGTCAAGTTTGCAACAAGACAAGCATTAAAATAAAAAAGGAGGCATTCGTTATGAATACAAAAACGATGTCACAATTTGAAATTATGGATACTGAGATACTTGCTTGCCTTGAAGGTGGCGGATGCAATTGGGGAGATTTTGCCAAAGCAGGTGTTGGAGGAGGAGCAGCACGAGGTCTTCAGCTAGGAATTAAAACAGGAACATGGCAAGGTGCAGCAACTGGTGCTGCGGGAGGAGCTATATTTGGAGGTGTGGCCTATGCAGCGACATGTTGGTGGTAATTATGGATTTTAAAAGTTTTATTATTGGTTTAGTAGTTGGTATATTTGGTCCCTATATGGATGATCTAATTAGAAAAAAATTTTTAAAGTCTTCGGAGAAGAAAACAGAAAAATTTGTCAAAAAATAATCAAAACGATAAATGATGAATCTGATTCAAAATTATCTTGCACATGTAAAGAGGACCATCTCTCCTCTTATCAGGTAAATAGGAATCTTGCAGTAGCGAATCAAAAAAGGAGTAACTATGAATCGTAATTTAGAACGGTGTTATCTATTCTGACTATGAATAGATCATACCAGAGGTGGCTTATAAATAGCGGGGACATTAGAAATTGAAGTAACTTTAAATAGGATGTCGTAAATGTTGCTATCAATGATTTATTTGTCCCAAGCTTGCCTAGGGTGTCAGTAAAAAATCAATTTCCTTTCAAAATAGCATATTTTTAGTAGGTAGGACGTTTGTTCTGCCTATTTTTTGCTAAAAAGTGCAGTTGAAGTGTCTATTTGCATCATTTGGAGTTTTACATGTATTTTTGATAAAAAATAGGTATAGAAATTAGGAAAGTTGAAGAAAAGGAATGAAGGAGGTCTTAGTTTGTGATTTTTTACATACTTTTAAGGCTTGATGAACCAGTTTGAACTAATATATAATTGCTAGAAATTGAATACACTACTCCTTGAGGGCATTTTGCCCTCTTTTATATTTTACAATAAGTGTAAAAAGGAGAGTTTTTATGCGTTACGGTTATGTTCGAGTATCTACAAAAGAACAAAATATTGATAGGCAATTTTCAGCATTGGTAGAAAACAAATTATCAAAAGAGAATATTTTTATTGATTACGTTTCAGGAAAAGATTTTGACAGAATGGAATATCAAAAATTATTAACTACCTTGAAAGAAAATGATGAATTGGTTATTAAATCAATTGATAGGTTGGGAAGAAACTATGATGAAATTTTAGAACAATGGCAAGCAATTACTAAGAAAAAGAAAGTAAATATAACTGTTTTAGATTTCCCCTTATTAAATACAAAGAATAGCAATGATAATATCACAGGAAAACTAATCTCCGATATCGTTTTACAAGTCCTATCTTATGTGGCACAGTTTGAAAGAGAACAAATCAAACAAAGACAAATGGAAGGAATACGGGAAGCACAGAAAAAAGGGAAGAAATTCGGCAGACCAAAATTGGTTGTTCCGAATAATCTCCCTGATGTGATAGCTCAATATAAGAAAAAAGAAATAACCTTACGAGAAGGTGCAGACATCTTAGGAGTATCAAAAAGCACCTTTCACAATTGGATAAAAAATTCATAGTTCTTGTCAAAAAACCTAGGATTTTTTGGACAGAAAATACAGTCTATTTTAGAAGCGTTTTCGTTAGAAAAAAGGTTCTAAAATCCAGCATTTTGACCAATTATTATTACACTTCCATTTTATCAAGTTTGTCCAAAAAAGTCTAGATTTTAGGACAAACTGATTATTTTACAATAAATAAAAATAGGGGGACACGAAATGGACACCAAAGCTAAAAAGTTCACACTTGCAACGATTTCAGCTCTATCACTTCTTGGGGTAGGAATTGTTACATCACAATCAGTAGTTGCTAATGATAGGCTGGTTTCCACTCAAGCAATCAAAGGTCAATCCTACAATATCTTAAACTCTGAGGTCACTAGTACTTCTTCTGGTACTACTCTAGTTGGGATTGAAGGGACTTTCTTAACGCCAGATAAACAGGCTATCTTAGATCGTATCAATGCTATTCGAAAAGAGGCAGCAGATGAAGGTCTAGTTACTAGCTATGTTCCGATCAAATGGTCAACTGAACTAGAAAAAACAGCCTTCGTTCGGGCAGCAGAAGCTTCTGTAACTAGGCATCATAAACGTTTATCTAATAAAGATATTTGGAGTGCCTGGCCTTCAGGGAATTTTTCACTAGCCGAAAACTTAGCTTGGAACTATGATGGATTTATGACAGCTATTAATCAATGGTATGACGAAAAAGCAGATTACGTCAAATCTCGTAGTGGGGCAAGTGTATCTGGTCAAACTGGACACTACGAATCCTTAATCAATTCAGAATTGACCTATATGGGTTTGGCAGCCTTTGAAAACCCTGTCACTCAAAATGGATGGATTACCGTTGCACAAAGTTTCGGAACATCATCTGGTGGCTCTGAAGAATTAGCTGGTGGTTATGGAAAGGCCATTCAATATACAGAAGCAAATTCTTCTCAGATTCAAACATTTGCGACTAAGGCGAATCTTTTTGACAAAGACTTGAAGGCAATCGGAACTCATACCAGTAAGAAAACAAAACAAGGTAAGTCTAACGGGACTAATAAACCAGGTTTCTTTTTTCAAATGCAAGATATTGGTAGGGGTATGGGTTTTTGGCGACAATCTGGTTCTCGTTGGTGGTTTATGCAACTTGATGGGTCTTACCCTTACAATCAGTGGGCAAAATTAGATAATATCTGGTATCACTTCGATAGTTCAGGTTGGATGCAAACTGGCTGGATAAAAGACAACGGCACGTGGTACTATCTCGACGGTTCAGGTGCTATGAAGACTGGTTGGTTCAAGGATAACGGTAGTTGGTATTATCTTGATAGCTCAGGTGCTATGAAAACAGGCTGGATGAAGGTATCTGGGAAATGGTACTATGCCTATAGCTCTGGTGCCCTAGCAATCAATACGACTACACCAGACGGCTATCGCGTCAATTACAATGGAGAATGGGTATAGGATAAGATTATAAAAAATAGATAAAAAGAAAAGGAATACAAAAATTATGAAAAAAATCGTTTTAACGACTACAGCAGTTTTATCACTCCTAGCAACAGGAGCTACAATTTCAAGTGTCAATGCAGCAAGTGGCGTCCCGATGGTCAAGTTCTGGTCTCCTGCAGCTAATGCTTATGTTGAAGAACCTGCTCTTGGGTATCGTGATACAGATTTAGTCGCAACAGATGTGACGCTTGTAGAAAAAAGAAAAGCACAACTTGGAGCATTTTCTGATGGTGAATTTACAACGGTTGATTGGGTAGATAATGCTTATAGACAAGAATTCTCTAAGCAATTTGCAAGTTTTGAATCCAACGGCATTGCTACATTCAACGGTAAAACAATTGTCTTTAAAGCAACAGACTATGGTATCTATACCATGAAGTTTGAATTAAATGGTACTCTCTATAAGTTAACTGCTGATGTCAGAGAAAATCTAGGAAAAGGAGGTCCTTTTTACACTTATGTAACCAAACTAGAAGTCTTATCAAATAATCAAGCAAATACTATCTCGAATACGAGTACTGAAAAACAAATAGAAGCAACAATTACAAAGGTTGAAATTCATCATTTTGGATTTAATTTTGAAGGTGTACTCTCAGAGCCACTACAACACGGAGGAGATAATGCAGCTAGAGGAAATGTTACTCTAATTGATAAGGCTACCGGAAAGATTGTGTACCAACATAATAATGATGTCATCTTTAGTGGTCTAACTAATGACGTCAACGACCAATTTCTTTTGCCTTTAATTTATAGTAATAAATTTAAAGGGGATGTTTTCGATATCAGACAGTTTCCTGCCGGAACATACATCTTGGAGATGTCTGGAGAAGCTGGCTCTCCGCACGATCACTCAGTTGATAATAGAAAACGTGTCTTTAAAGTTAGAAAAGAGGTGACTATCGGAAATCCTTCAACAAATTCAAATACTAACACCACAACTCAATCAGGTTCGAATTCATCTAGCTCGTCAACTTCTACAAGTTCGTCATCTGGAAACTATTCTAACACGGATACAACCATGACGACCCATCAGTCTAAATCTACTTGGATGTATTCGAATGGTCGCTGGTGGTATAAACACGAAGATGGCACTTATACAACTAATGACTGGGAAAAAATCAATGGTGTTTGGTATCGTTTTGATAACTCTGGTTGGATGCAAACTGGCTGGGTAAAAGACAACGGCACGTGGTACTATCTCGACGGCTCAGGTGCGATGAAGACAGGTTGGGTCAAAGATAACGGTAGCTGGTACTACCTTCAAGATTCAGGAGCTATGAAAACAGGCTGGATGAAAGTATCTGGCAAATGGTACTATGCCTATAGCTCTGGTGCACTCGCAATCAATACAACTACACCTGACGGTTATCGTGTCAGTTACAACGGTGAGTGGGTATAAAAACAATTTCAAATTGTAAGATTAAACATATGAAAAAATTATTTCTATTCAGTATTAGTATATTAGCTATCTCTATTTTAACGGCTTGCCAACATCAGAGTGAAAACACTTCTGCAACAAGTTCTGAAGCAATTGCTTCAAGTACTAGTTCAACTTTTTCTACATCGGAAGAGAAGAAACCTGATTACACCCTATATAATCCTGTTCTTAAAGAATATGCCAAAGTATTAGATGGTTCGTCAACTTCACATACAGAGATCAATTCAAAAGCAAACTTAAAAAACACTTATCCTAAAGAATATTCTGGATTACAGTATAGCTTGTATGATTTAGACCAAGACGGTACGGACGAACTTTTGATTGCCCTAAAAATGGATTCTAACTATTACGATTTATTAGATATTCGAACTCTTAAAAATGGTGAAGTTATTCGACTGACCAATGCAGAAAACAATCTGGACTTTATTGGAGAGCGAGTACATTTTAATCCTTTAGAAAATGGTTATTTTCAATTATCTACCCGAGTATCTACTAATCAAATCCAACTTAAACTATACAAGTTGAATCAGGATGGAACACTGTTAGAACTAGTCATTGAATCAGATACAGAAGAGGGACTGGGGACAAAACCACCTTCCCTTGACATAAGATCTTTCTTTTGGAAATCTGTCACAAGTCTCATAAATGGAGAAACAAGCCTTCCGTCAGAAAGTAAAGGGATGGATATTACTGCAATTCAAAATGGAGATTTTTCTAGTGTCGCAGGCACTTGGAGGAATCGTACAGGTATTGAATTCACCTTTGACAAAAATGGTTTAGTAAGTGATCATTCCAAGATTTCAATTGAACATGCTAAGGAAATTGACCACTATCTCAAGGCAAGTTCTGTTTCTAAAGATGGAGGTGCTGGTGCAGCTATTGCCTTTTTACCAGCAGGAATCCCTATAACCATGTCTGTCACCTCTTCTTCAGATAATGGCTATACTGACTCGTCTGATATTACACAAGACCGCTTATGGTTTGGACACCAACTTATCAATGGTAGTACCGAGGGATTTTTTTACAAGGTAGAATAGTTTTAATAGACTTACAAATTTATCAATAAGAATGTCGGAAAATTTTCTGATATTCTTATTTTTTTGACTTCCTTTTCGAATAGATAAGTAAGAGGAAAAAGAAAGGAGTTTGCTTTATGTATCTACCAATTTTCTATTCATGGTTCATTAAATTATTTTTTAAATAAAATTTAATTTAGTTGTACATTTTTGAAATTTTTTCGAATAGATAAGTGAGAAGAAAAAGAAAGGAATAAAATAATGAAAGAACATTATTACGGATTTGTTGAGCTAACTTCGGAAGAATTGACCGATATTCAAGGTGGAGAAAGTTGGGTGAAGACCCTTGCAGATTGGTACATTGGATTTCGTAGAGGTTTTGGTTTTTAGGAGGATAAGCGATGAATGAAATGAATGATAAGTATACTGTTGAGGTATTAAAGGAAAGCGACTTAGCCTTGCTGGTGGGTGGTAGCAAGGAAAGTTATCAACGGGGTCTAATTACAGGTCTATTGTTACGCGGTATATTTATTGGAACCCCATTTTTTAGAAGATAAGATTTAGAAAAAATAGAACAAGAGGAGAAAAAAGATGACAAATTTTGACAAAATGGAACAGAACTTTGTAGCTCTTACAGAAGAAGAGTTGATGGCTGTGGATGGGGGAGCATTGCCTCTTGTAATCGCCGGAGTGTCTATCTGGAAGATAGGTGCAGCAGTAGCAGGTGGAGCAGCAGCGCTTTTTGCTGGAGGAGCAGCTTTGGGGTATTATGCGAATAGACCATAATCTGATTGTAGTCAGAGAGGCATTTCTATGTTTTTAAAAAAAGAAGTGATATTATTAGGGGTATTGTTATCGCTACGTATTATTTTTACTATCGTTCAAATTTTAATTGATTATAAAATATTATCTGGACAGTATAGTATAAATTTTATGGATATTTCAGAAGTATTTACTTATCCAATACTCATTTTAATCATTTACATAGCAATAAAATATAATACAAAGGAGTAATGACGAATATGAACTTAGAACAATTTTATCAATTATCTGACGATGAATTAGTGGGAACAAAAGGTGGTTTTGGTCTTACGGAAGCAGTTGGGATTGCAGGAGTACTGAATGCTGCTGTACAAATTTTTAATGCTGGTTACAAATTTGGTTCAGATTTGGCTCGTCGTGGGCGTTAGATAATGAATAATCGCAACCTTAATCTCAATACATTGTTACCTAAACTAGCCACTATATTTCCTTTGTTGGGAATAATTCTTAATGTCGCGCTTCATGTGATTCGTACAGGTTCGTTAGTATACTTTAATTGGCAATGGACTTTGGTTGGTTTGCTTTTCTCAGCATATTTTGGTATTTTTCGCAAAGATTTGTCAAAAAATAATCAAAACTATAAATGAAGAACATGAATCAAAAGGATTTTGTGTATATGAATGGTAGCGTTTTCCCGCCATTCTTGTCAGGTAAATAGGAGCTTTCTATGAAAACATTTTTATTAGGCTTTACTGAGGGTTATTTTACCGTATCGCTCATAATCTACATCGCAACGTATTTGATTTTGAGAAATCCAATCAATACCCTATTTTATCCAGAAATTTACCCTGTTTTATTTGGGCTCTTTTATCTAGGATATAAGGTCAATAAAAAGCGAGTAGAGTAAACAGTTAAGAATGACTTGTTAGTCTGCGCTAAAATGGCTAGGCTAGAATCTAGGAATGCATCACATTGGAGTTTAATATGAAATTTGTTAAATCAATACTGAAAGTTTGGCCTGAAATCATGGTATTACTTAGTTCGATGTCTTATATCATCATCAGATTAGTAGCTGATATGAATAAAGTATCTTTACCTACTTGGTTTGATAGTTTCAATATACCAACGATTGCATTATTTATGATGGTCTTCATTCTTTTATACAGAAGTAAAGAAAAAAAGAATGGATAAATTTGAGGTAGTAGACGTTCTATAGGGAATAGGTGTCTTATAGTAACGAATCAAAAAAAGGAGTAACTATGAATCGTAATTTAGAACGGTGTTATCTATTCTGACTATGAATAGATCATACCAGAGGTGGCTTAGAAATAGCAGAGACATTAAAAATTGAAGTAACTTTAAATAGGATGTCGTAAAGGTTACTATCAATGATTTATTTGTCCCAAGCTTGCCTAGGGTATCAGAAAAAAATCATTTTCCTTTCAATAGCATATTTTTAGTAGGTAGGACGTTTGTTCTGCCTATTTTTTGCCAAAAAAGTGTATTTGAGCTGTTTATTTGGAGTTTTACATGTATTTTTTGATAAAATTTGATAAAATAGGTATAGAAATTAGGAGAGTTGAAGAAAAGAAATGAAGAAGGTTTTAAGATATTTTTTAGTATTTGTTTTTCTATTTTTGATGAATATTTTCATCTTTAAGATACTAGCAACTCTGGGATTTCAGCTGACAATGAGTGAAAAGAGTTATATTGTACCACCGCTGTTTTCGATTATCGTTTTGTACATGATTGACAAAAGAATTAGGAAGAAAAAGAAATCTTTGTAATCAACTTAAGGAGTATTACTATGGATGAGTTGAAACGTGAAATTGGTTATAAAATCAAAACTATTAGGCGATCTTGTGGAAAAACTCAGATAGATATTTGTGGTGATGAATCAGAGTTGACGATTCGTCAGCTAGCACGTATTGAAAATGGGCAAGTTTTAGCAACACTTCCTAAATTATTATTGATTGCGGATAAACTTGGAGTATCATTACAGAATATTGTGGATGTTAAGGTTATAGAGATTCCAAAAGGATTCCTAAAACTCAAAGATGAGCTGATTCATTCTCAAACCTACGCTGATAAGGGAAGAATCGAACGAAAAGAAGCTATACTTGAGGAAATATATGAAAACTATTATGAGAATTTGCCTGAGGAAGAGCAGTTAATTGTGGATGTGACACAAGCTCGTTTTGATATTTATGGTAGTTCAGATGTGACCTACGGTTTAGGGTTAGTGGAAGAATATTTCCAGCAGTTATTAAAAAAGAAATATTTTTCTGTAAATGATTTGTTGATTATTGAATTGTATTTCTTTTGTTGTGCTATGGGATTAGAAGATAAAGAACATTTTGAGGAGTTAGCTCAAAAAGTATTGCTATGTTCAGAATATGAAGATAAGGCTAGCCTAGCTCAGATGGAAAAAGTTCTTCTGAGCCTATTTATCCAAATTCAGACAGAAGATAGTCTGATATATATTCAAACATTTGAGAAAATTATTGCTAAAACAAGACATGTTTTTTACCGACCTCATCTATTTTTGCTAAAGGCAAAATATGCTTTATTTGTAGACAAGAATATTTTAGAGGCAGAAAGTTTCTATGAAAAGGCAATTTCTCTAGCAGAATTGCTAGATGATCAGATATTAGTTCAGAGAATCTTAGAAGAAAAACAAATAGATTTCCCAACAACCTGACTTCTAAGTCATGTTGTTTTTTTCATGTTTTTGTTATACTAAACCTATAAAGAAAACGCTCTCAAAAAGAAAGGAGGTTTATTATGGTTGGAGCGTTATTTGTCCCTTTAAGTATAAGAGTTTGGTTCTATCTATAATATCAGGTAGAGATTAATGGAATAAAGTATTCTTATATTGGATTAAAGGAATGTTTTAATAGGTTTCCTACATTAGTATAGAGGATGAAACTCAATTTTCAATGATATAAAAGAGTGATTTGGAGATTGTGAGGGTTGAGTATGTTTATTTATGATGTAGGAAGTGTAAACTAAAAAGGAGGTAGTAATCGTATAAAAGTTAAATAGACATTATCTTTTATTGAGTCTTAGTGATATAAAAGTAATTTGATAATCTAGGAAAATGTAGTAGTAATTTATTTATTATAGATATGTTAATAAAAGTAGTATAAAATATAGACGAACATTTGAAGAGAGTTAGGAATACAACATGTGCGAATTAACTCTCAATAAAACATACATAATATACAAAAGGAGTACACTAAAATGAAATCTAAAAGAATGGAATTTCATAATAAATTTCTCATTGTTTCAGCAATGTTAGCAGTCATTAGTTGGTTAAGCTTAGGTGTTGTTTCTTTTCCTATGTTGGCTGGGACATTAGGAATTTCGACAAAAGCTGCTGCTACTGTAGTCAATTTGATTAGTGCTTATAGTACAGTTACAGCAGTAATTTCAATTGTAGGTGCAATCACAGGAGTAGGTTCTATTGGTTCGGGTATTGCAGCAACAGTTCTTTATATATTGAAAAAGAAGGGTGCTGCTAAAGCAGCTCTATGGTAGAACTAGATGAAAATACTTTCTAAAAAAGAATGTGAAAGTATTTTAGGTTATCTTAATTTTATTGGGATAACCCTTTTGTTTTTTGTTATCATAAGTTTGTCAATCTATTTTAAAAGCTATCTTCCTTTTCAAGGGAAATTATTTTTACTTTTTTTGGTAGTAGATTACGCTACTTTGAATCGTTATAATATGAAACTGCCTATCCAAAGTAAAAAAATAAATACTTTCTATATAAGGAAAAACTATATTTTTCTCTATCTTCTTGCCATTGTCAAGAAATATTATTCTTTCCAAATTTTACAATCATTCATTTATTTATTTATTTTGTATTTTCTAGATATTATTGGATATTTTTATTTATACATTACTCTTTGTTTGATAGTTATTCAAATTATTTCTTTAATTCTACCTAGTTTGTTTTCAATTATAAGTAAATTGTTCTTATTTTTATCTATAGGACTATTGTCTATAGAACAAGGACAAGTTGTAATTTATGTCATACTACTCAATTATTTTATTTTAGTTATGGGGATATTAGATAATCACGCGAGTAATTTCTATTTTAAAAGCAGTCGAATGAGCCAAAAAAGATTTCGTAGCAGTCTATTTATATTGCTTCGTTTTTGTTGGTTAAATAAAGGGTTAACTTTTTCTTTTATTTTGATTAGTATTCTTCTTTCCTATCTATTTTGGTATATGATGACGATGTTATCAATTGATGGTACAAAAATACCAATATTGTTTCTTTATACCTCAATATATATCACATTAATGGAGGCAATAATAGGGAATCATAAATCCTCAATTGGGGTAGATCTAGCTTTACTTCAATTATCTGCTCTTAATCATTCTAAAATGAATTTCTTTTTTAAGAATGCACAACTAATGATGTTGACGCATTTAATCTCTTTCTTACAATTTTCATTGTTGTTATGTTTGATTCCGGTGACAAGTTATAGTAATGATATAAAAAGTATTTTGTTGAATTTGTTATTGATTCCATTCAATTATTTTATAGCCTATGTCTATTATAAGAAAGCTCTATTTTTAATTAAAGGTACAGTTAGTTTATTGAGATGGAGTTTTCTGGTTTTATATTGTTTTCTGATATTATTTGTAACTTTAGTAGGGGGCATTAGATGAGAAAAAGTGGTTTTCTGATTTACTATGTGTTATTTTGTACGGTCTGTTTTTCACTAGGTTTACTTTTAAGCTTTATATTAAAAAGTGAGACTTTTGCTACTATACCTCCGAAACTGGAATTACAATTTACATTGACAGTTTTACAGGCAAATTCTACAAATTTTTTGCTATATCTATTCTGTTTTCCGATTTCGCCCTTATTGCAACTTTTTGATTTGCTATCTTTAGGAATACAATTGGGTATATCTGGTCAGATGATTGGAATAGTAGCTACAATAAAAGGAATATTACCTCATGGTCTTATTGAAATACCGAATTTTATTTGGTATCAAGGTATGAGTCAGTATCTTTTATACCGATTATTGAAGGATAGGGGAATTGAAAATATACTTATTTATATAAAAAGTAATTTAAAATGGTATATCATTTCTTATATTTTATTAATTTTAGCAGCGTTGATAGAGGGAATTAAATTATGAAAATTGAAAATGAATCTAAAAGTTATGATAAATGTATACTGAAAAATATATCACTAGAGATTGATAAGGGAATTTACAGAGTTGAAGGAGAGAATGGTTCAGGAAAGAGCACCCTTCTACAACTTTTAGCTGGGCTAGAGACTTTTGATAGTGGTTTAAAGAATTGTGTCTCCAAAGATGTACTATACCTTGATACCAATCAGCTTGGGGTTATTCCATTTACTATAGAAGAAAATTTGCAGTTGTTGTGTGATTCTTTTCAAATCCATCTATCATTTGAGGATAAAGAACAAATTAATACTTTTTTTGATAATAAAATCGGAGATAACTATATGACAGCATCTACTGGAACAAAATTCAAATTAGGCTTATCCTTAATTTTTGCTAAAAATTGGGATTATATTTTTATTGATGAGACCTTATCAACAGTGGATGCAAGAAGTATTGATATGATTGCTAAACGTTTAATTTCCATGAAAGAAAGCTCTACTATTATATATGTATCTCATAATTTATTGAATCAAGAATTGATTAGCAAATCTCAAAGGATTTTAATAGAGGAAGGACGGGTTTATGAAATTTCAAACAAATAATAGTTTATACAAATTAATGAATCTGATTATTTATCTTTTTCTTTTATATTTGTTTATTGATTTACTGATGAAGTCGGGAATTTTAGATGAACAAATTGATAAATTATCTGAACTATCTAATCTTTTTACAATTAAAATAGAAACAATATTGACAGTGATTTCTGTTGTTTTCACATTTATAGCAACTCTTATTGAATATGGATTTTCTCTCTTTCTGATTACATTATTTTTTGATAAGGATAAGAGGAACTTTGGAGATATTCTTTTATCTAAAAATATAACCTTAAGTTTTAGCATTTTACTTTGTTACTTATTTAATCCATCGGATATAAAGTTTGCTTATTTCAGCATATTGACAGTATTACTAATTGGGATAACAAATTATGCGAGATTTAAAAATTTAAGATTGACAGTAGTATTTTCTGTACCATTTTTATTTAATACTATAGTGTCTATTATAAATAGTTTTTAGAAATACTAAAATTTCTTTTCTTTACTTAATAATGACACGAAATCATTTCGGTTTTATTAACTTGGAATTCTTATATTTTCTAGGTAGAACGTTTGTTCTGCCTATTTTCTTTATCCAAAAAGTGCAGTTGGGAGGGAGATAGGCGCATTTGGGGAGGAAGTCCAGTTTTTGTTTGAGGATTGGGGTAAGATAGTTGTTATCAGATGAGTTTATACTCTTCGAAAATCAAATTCAAACCACGTCAACGTCGCCTTGCCGTATATATGTGACTGACTTCGTCAGTCCTATCTACAACCTCAAAAC
>NZ_VMLA01000063.1:0-8827 GCF_013276425.1 Streptococcus sp. 3874
AGTTTCAATCTACTATATATTATTCACTGACTAAAAAAGAAAACCTACCTTCTCAGTAGATTTTCTCTGTTTAAAATTTATTTCCAAGCGCCACTGGCATCTACATAGTAACCATCAGGTGTATAGGTGTTGTGAAGCATCTTACCAGTTGAAGCAAGGTAGTACCAAGATCCACTATCTTTTACCCATCCTGTTACCATAGAACCTGAGTTGTTTAGATAATACCAAGATCCACTATCTTTGATCCAACCTGTCGCCATAGAACCTGAGTCCTTTAGGTAATACCAAGAGTTATTATCATATAGCCAATTGCTAGCAATCATAGCTCCTGATGATTTAAAGGCATACCAGTTGCCACCCTGATAGAGCCAAGTTTGATTGAACATGACTCCTTTATCATTCATAAAGTACCAAGTTCCCTTGTCCTTAACCCAAGCATTTTTAACTAATTGACCTTGTTTTTGATAGTACCACTTTTCACTGTAATTCTTTTTTAGCCAGCTTTCTGCTTTTAGAATCGGATAAAGTATTTTGAAGGCTCCTCCCCCTCTGTAGGAATGACTGATAACTCCTGGTTTTTGAAGTTTCAATTCTACATAGTCGTCTTCCCAAGCAAACACTTTTTGACCATTGAGAGTCTCTGGTAAGGTAGCAGTGTAGGTCTTAGTTTGATAGTCCCATTTTGCATCAAGGTAGGTGTGTTGATCATTTGATTCGTCAATACGGAAGTAACCACTCTTTCCGCCATCATTATATACATCATCTACTACTTTAGTGGACCAGGTCTTTACTTCATTTCCGCTCTTGGCTTCTACCTTGATATCTCCTCTATAGCCATAAGGTACATAGAAATTCAGGTAACGCCCCTCTGTACCGACCATAGATTTGTCCTTTTCTTGACCTAGGAAATTGATAGTCTGATCTTGACCATTGAGACTAACCGTCCACTCGATTTTCTCAGTTTTTGGCAAATCCAAGACTTTGATATCCACTTCATGGCCATTGTTAAATCGAAGAATTTTGCCATCTTGATACTTAACCCCACCCTTAATAACCCATTCTTCTTCCAACTCAAAGGCTTGACCTGAATGAGGGAAAGCTAATAAAGCTAGACCTGCTAGAGATAAACCAAATAGTGTGATTTTTTTTGATACTTTCATTTTCTTAACTCCTTATTTTTGGAATAAAACAAATTGACTGTTTTTAGGATAAACTGATACATGTTGCTCTTCGTGAATTTGTGATGCAGCTTCAAGGACTAGAGGATAAGAGTATTGATACAGTTCCTCTAAAGTAATTTTTCCGTTAGTATTGGTGTCTGCCATAGGCGAAATCATTCTATTTTGAAGTGAATCCCAACCTGTACCCATTGCCCAGTATCTGGTGGCAAGACTACCTACTCCGACTACACTATACGATTCTTCGCCTTTCCAAGAGGCACATAGTACGAGGAATTTAGAATCAAGCATTTCACCATTCTTGCTTGCTACATCTCCTGTTGAAAATCCTGCCAAAAATGCTTGTTCATCAAATTTTTCTTCAGACTTGGAGGCAACCTTTTTGTCTGACTTACCTACATCTATAATTGTTCCTGAATAGCAACAATCCAGCATAACCACAAACTTACCTTTATATTGTTTCAGTATAGATGCCAATTCCCAGCCTGAAAATGTCTGACCATCGCTACCAAGATAGATTCTTCCGTCTCTTCCTCCATGACAAGTAAGGTAAAGATAGTTCACATCGCTTTCGATAGAAGATTTGAAAAGCTCTTGCGTTTTTGCAATAATCTCGGACTTAGTTTTATCTGGGAAACGAACAACTTTACTAAAGTTTTGGTTACCAAAAACCTTTTCCATAGCATTAACGTCTTCGATAGGTACTGCTCTCGTTGATGTTTCACCAAGAACTAAAGCACGGCGATTAATCGTTTGTCTTGCTCCACTACTAGCAAAGAAATAAGTATCATCTCCAATATTGTGCCAACCTGTCTGCATAGCACCGCTGGCAGCCAAATAATATTGTTTTCCTTCGATAGTCTGTAGGCCAGTTTGCATGACACCGCTAGTATTTAAATAGTACCAACTACCAGAAATCAAACACCATCCTGTTTTCATAGCACCACTAGTATCTAGATAATACCAATTTCCATATTCATTAAACCAACCTGTTTTCATCCAACCTTCACTATCAAAATAGTACCAGGTTTCATTGATCTTTTCCCACCCGTTTTTAGTGTAAGAACCGTCAGAGTGTTTATACCACCAACGGCTATTCGATTGAATCCAACTGCCATTAGAGTGACTATAAGACTTGGGAGAGATAGATTCTTGAGCAGAAACTGGACTATTTACTGGTAGTGTTGCCACTAGGCTCAGTAAAGCAACTGATGACAATAAAATTTTTTTCATAATCATATTGTCCTTTCTGTTTTATTTTTGTATAATCATATCACAAATAAAAAAACAGGTTTTATTTTTTGCAGAAATGGAAGAGGAATACTATGGAAAATTTTGGAGCAGTTTTAAAGGATATCCGTATTTCAAAAAATTTTCGTCTTAAAGATTTGGCTTGTGATAAGATTAGTGAGTCAACTATTTCTCGTTTCGAAAATGGGATTACAAAATTATCTATTGATCATTTTTACATATTGTTAAATCGCCTGGGGATATCATTTTCGGAATTTGAAGAATTAGTTCATTGCTATTATTCCAAAAAAGAATGCTTTTTTGAAGAATTAGAACATGCTGTAAACTCTTCAGATATCATTTTGTTACAAGAACTAATAAAGAAAATAGAGCTAAAACAAAAGCAGGAAAGAAGTTTATGCAATTTTCACATAAAATTGATTGCTGAACAACAGATTAATCGCCTTGTAAATCTTCCTTATAATACATCTAAATGCAATGAGATAATAAAGTATTTGCTTTCGGTAGATACTTGGATGGAGTATGAACTGAAAATTTTTTATAATTCGGTGTTTTTTATGAACACTAAAACCATAAGCTTATTATATAGAGCGGTAATCAAGAAAACACGACATTTTTTAAAAACAAATATGGGAACACATAGAGTAATTCCTTTATATTTATTTAATTTAGAATTATTATTAAAAAATAATTTGTTAAATAACGCTCAATTTTTTATAGATGATTTAGAAAATTTACTGACCAGACAAGGATATTATTTTGAAAAGAATTATTTACTCTTCCTAAAAGGTATTTATCTTATAAAAACTAATCAAATAAAGTTAGGTAAAAAAGAATGTTCTAAAGCTATGAGAATATTTAAGGAATATAATGATAGTGATACAATAAATGAATTAAACCAGAAATTTAAGCTAGATCTAACAATTTAATTGTTAAATGATATTGTTTAGAGATATAATTCCTAAAAAATTAGACAAATAATTTATCTATAAGATTTGGTTCTGTATTACACTGAGCTAAGTCTTTCTTAGTTTTAATACATTTGTTATTATATAGGCTTTTATTGATTATTTCTTGTTTTAATTCAGGGGAATAGTAACGATTCTTCCCATTTTTAACACTCTCTATTCCATAACGATTAATTCATCTTGTCACATACCTTAGCCCGAAACATCTACACAAAATCTTTTTGAAAGCTGATTAAAGATTTGTACTTGCTTTCTAAGTTCATAGATCTGAACCTTAACCTCATTTGTCAATCCCATAATAAAAATAAGGACATTCCAATTGAACTGCACCCCAAAAGTTAGACAGAAAAAATCTAACTTTTGGGGTGCAGTTCATATATAGGCGCTATTTTTTCTTGAGCAAGCGGATGTAGTCCTGTTTGCTATGAATAATATCTGATACAAAGACAGCTTTTCTATACTCTAAAATATGATAGAATGCTAGGTAATCTCCTAAAATGATGCATCGAGTTTTGTGGGATGGGTATATAATCCCTCCTACTCTTTCGTCAACATCAAATCCTGCTTCTGGGAAGACTTCAAGACGCTCCAAACCATAAAGAACATTCTTAACTGTGTTTGCTCCTGCCTGTTCTGAAAAGTAGTTAGCTGAGATATAATCTTTAATACCTCTTAGCTGTTCTTGTACCGTTTCGGAGATAATGATGCTATATGCCTTCTCGTTAAATTCCAAGGTTAGCCCTCACTTCATCAAGACTGTAAGTTCTTCCATGTTCTAAATCCTCAAAGCTACGAGCAATTTCAGCACGCAACCCTGATAGAAGTTCTTCTCTTTCTTTATCTACTTGAGTTTCAAATGGCAAGGCTTTATTTTCTACAATGTGTTCTAAAAACAAGTTAAAACTGGCTGTCATATCAAGATTTTGCGCTGTGATAATAGCTTTAGCTTTCTCTAACAAGTCTCTGTTAGTCTTAAAATTTACCTGTGTGTTTTTTTCTAAAACATTCATGGTAGCACCTCCTTTAGACTATTATATCACTTTGAACTATACAGGTCTAGTTACGTATAGACGATTATAGCTGGATACTAAGAGAAATCAAAAAGCACTAGGGGAAAACGCCCCAAAGTGCTTAATTTCAAGGCTTTACAGCCTATCTTATTTAATAAAATATTACAACATTTTGTTGTAGAATTCAACGACAAGTGCTTCGTTGATTTCTGGGTTGATTTCGTCACGTTCTGGCAAGCGAGTCAATGAACCTTCCAATTTTTCAGCGTCGAATGATACGAATGCTGGACGTCCAAGAGTAGCTTCTACTGCTTCAAGGATTGCCGGAACTTTCAATGATTTTTCACGAACTGAGATCACTTGACCTGGAGTTACGCGGTATGATGGGATATCAACGCGTTTTCCGTCAACAAGGATGTGACCGTGGTTTACGAACTGACGAGCTTGACGACGAGTAGTCGCAAGACCAAGACGGTAAACAACGTTATCTAAACGACGTTCCAAAAGAAGCATGAAGTTGAAACCTAGGATTCCGCCTTTGATTTTTGTAGCTTGTACGAACAAGTTACGGAATTGTTTTTCACCTACACCGTAAGTGAAACGAAGTTTTTGTTTTTCAGCCAATTGCAAACCGTATTCTGACAATTTAGAACGGTTGTTTGGTCCGTGTTGTCCTGGTACGTAGTTACGACGTGCCAATTCTTTACCTGTACCTGTAAGTGAAAGGCCAAGGCGACGAGATTGTTTCCAAGATGGTCCTGTATAACGTGACATGTGAATGTCCTCCTGATATAAATAATATTTCGGTGGAAATAGTCACTTAGAAAGCCCTGATTCGTGCAGATGCCCTTCGCCTAAACAGCCAAGGTTACTTATTATAAGACACCTGTTGACGAGCTTCATGCTTTCCTGCTGATATTTCACACAAAATCTATTTTACCATGAATAGCTGGATTTGTAAAGGGGTTTTAGGCTTTATTTTCACTACCAGAGAGATTGAGAAGGAGGGTAAAGGTGCTTCCGAGGCCGTACTGGCTGCTGACTGTGATTTCACCACCCAATTGATGGGCTAATTCACGCGCAATCGCAAGACCTAAGCCATGACCACCTGTTTTCATATTACGCGAAGTCTCTACACGATAAAGACGTTTGAAAATATTCTCCAAATCCTCTGGGGCAATCCCCTGTCCCTCATCGGTCACACTGATTGAAAGCTGGTTATTTTCCAGCTTAGCCACCACTTCCAGCTTGGTTCCTGGAGCTGAGTATTTAAAAGCGTTATTGACCAGATTCACCAAGATACGAGAAAGTTTGGCATAATCTCCTTCAATCCGGGCAGACTCTGGGATTACCTGCAAGTGGACATCTCTTCTCTCCTGCTCAATCAAGAACTGAAATTCACTCATGCACTCAATCAAGAGCTGGTCCAGAAAAATACTGTCCTTGCTGGTCGTTTCCATCTGATTTCTAGCTGTATTTAGAGTCAAAAAATTCAACTCTTCAACCAGTTTATTGAGTCTTTCCGTCTGACGCCCAATGGTTGCTAGATAATGAGCTTGCTCCGACTCCTTGATAACCCCATCCAAAATCCCTTCTACCGTCGCTTGGATCGAAGTGATAGGAGTCTTAATATCATGCGAAAGTTGAGCAATCATCAAGCCCTTTTCTCGTTCGCTTTCTTCCAAGGAATCAAAGCTGGCCTGCAAATCATGGGACATTTCATTAAAAGCTTGCCCTAATTGTTGAAATTCTAAAGGACCTTGAACCTCCAAATTTGAAGGAAAATCCTTGTCCGCTACCCGCTTGGCATGCTCCTTGAGTTTGCCCAACGATGTAAAGACCGGCGATAGGAGAAAGAGACTAATCCCAGCACCGACAAGGCTGGCAACGATGGTCATCCCAAGCAAAAAGTAAATCTCGCTTTTCTCAATCAGCATTTTTTGAACAGCCCAAAAAACAACCAAAATGGTTAAGAGGGTTGAAATAATATATCCAACCAAAATATAACTTTTTAGTTTCATGTTTGTCCTCTCGGTTTCTCTATCTTATATCCCAAGCCCCAAACTGTCTTAATAGTGGGCGTTTGGTCACTACTATATTTTGCCAACTCCTGTCGAAGAGCATGGATATGCACATTCAAGGTATTGGTATCATCCACATAGTCTTCTTGCCAGACCTTTTCATAGAGGTCTGTCTTGGAGAAAACTCTCTCTGGATTGCTAGCTAAAATCCACAGCAATTCAAATGATTTAACAGTCAAATCCAGCATTTCTTCTCCTATTTGAACTTCATGACTACTATGATTCATTTTTAGATTGCCAAGGGAAATCAGCTCTGTTTCGCCCCCACGATGAAGGCGACGCAAAATATTATGGACCCGCAAAACCAGCTCACGAGGGCTAAAGGGCTTAGCAATAAAATCATCTGCTCCCAAGCTCAGGCCATAAATCTTGTCCTGTTCACTGGTCTTAGCAGTAATAAATAGGAAAGGCTGCTCTGGTGATAAGTATTGAACCTCACTGATTAAATCATAACCATCCATCCGAGGCATCATGACGTCTGTGATAATCAAATCAATCGGTTTTTTCTTGAACAGCTCTAACGCTTCCAGTCCATCATGGGCTACCAAGACCTGATAACCTGCCTGAATTAAGTATCTCTGATGAATATCTGTGATTTCTACCTCGTCGTCAACGAGTAAAATTGTCTTTCCCATCTGTCTCTCCTTTGATAAAAACAGTGCTATACTGCTTTAAGTATAACACTATTTTTATTGTTTTACGATGATTTTAATCTGCTATTGAAAGAAAGTCCTGATAGCTGATTGAGTTGGTAAACTAGCCTTAGTCAGCCCACTATCCATCATTTATTTCCTTAGCTGATTAGTTTTCTTCTTTTTTGTTTTTCAAACCTAGACCACCGAGTAAACCTGCAAGTGCAAGCCCAAGGAAACCAATACTTGCCATTGATGTTTGAGCTTCACCAGTATTTGGTAGCATAGCTTTATCATCTGACATCATCTTGTCTGACATCATCTTGTCTGACATCATCGTATCAGACATCTTGTTAGCAGAAGCAGCCATATTTTCACCTGCCATCGTATTGGTAGAGCTTGTCATGGTGTCAGCAGGCATGCTATCTGTAGTACTTGGAGCTGGAGTCTCAGTCTTCATACCTGATTTTTCCATTTGGTCATTTGCTGGCATTGCTTTATCAGTCTCTTTGGCTGGTGCCATCATGTCCTTATGGTCAGCAGCTGTTTGATGAGTCGCACCTGTAGCAGGATTGTGATTCATCGGAGTCACGCCAGAACCAGAGTTAGAAGATGAGAATGAAGCATTTGCTGTGTCTGATGTTTCTTTAACATTTATCTTAATAGTAACTTTTTTAGCTGCTACGACATTTGTCAAATCTGCTTTACCATCTTTGTTGCCATAGACATTGACTGTAGCGCTGTAGGTTTTAGTGCCGTTTGCTCGGAACTGGTCAATGAGTTCTTGTTTTTCTTTGCCAGCCACGTTTCCGTCCAAGGCTACTTGATAGAAGTATTGACCTTTGGTCTTCACGTTTTCGCCTAGTGGAGATAGGGCTGGGTTTTTAGCGTCGCCGTTATCTGACCATGGAGCCTTGTCAGATGCCTTAAGCAAGAGACGAGTCAACATGCCATCACCTGCGAAGAGTTCGTATGGAATCACATGGTTAACACCAGCTGTGAATGGACCGTCACCCTTGGCTTGTTCTAGGTAGGCTGCTGGAACATCGATACTGTCTTTAACGTTGTCTGCAACGGCTTTTTGAACTGTTTCTTTAGAAATTAAACCGTTTATGTTAATAGTGACTTGTTTAGTTGCTACGACATTTGTCAAATCTGCTTTACCATCTTTGTTACCATAGACATTGACTGTAGCGCTGTAGGTTTTAGTGCCGTTTGCTCGGAACTGGTCGATGAGTTCTTGTTTTTCTTTGCCAGCCACGTTTCCGTCCAAGGCTACTTGATAGAAGTATTGCCCTTTGGTCTTCACGTTTTCGCCTAGTGGAGATAGGGCTGGGTTTTTAGCGTCGCCGTTATCTGACCATGGAGCCTTGTCAGATGCTTTGAGCAAGAGACGAGTCAACATGCCATCACCTGCGAAGAGTTCGTATGGAATCACATGGTTAACACCAGCTGTGAATGGACCGTCACCTTTGGCTTTTTCAAGATAAGCAGCAGGAACATCAATACTGTCTTTAACGTTGTCTGCAACGGCTTTTTGAACTGTTTCTTTAGAAATTAAACCGTTTATGTTAATAGTAACTTGTTTAGTTGCTACGACATTTGTCAAATCTGCTTTACCATCTTTGTTACCATAGACATTGACTGTAGCGCTGTAGGTTTTAGTGCCGTTTGCTCGGAACTGGTCAATGAGTTCTTGTTTTTCTT
>NZ_VMLA01000064.1:0-18158 GCF_013276425.1 Streptococcus sp. 3874
TTCGCTTGATGTACCAAGATGAGGCTGGTTTCGGTAGAATCAGTAAACTGGGATCTTGTTGGGCTCCAATGGGGAGTAGGTCCACATGTCCATAGTCACTATATACGAGAATTTCGCTATTGTTATGGAGCTGTTGATGCCCATATTGGAAGATATCATGAATCAACTTCAAGATGTTATACAAGGACTGGAGAAGGAGGTGATAAAGTCCATCGTTAATCGGAGATGGACTAGAATGCTTTTTGAAAGCATATGAGTATTATATGCAATTTCTTTATAATAAAAAGACCGGATTGCTCCGATCTTTTCAATAGTTCGTATTCTCAATTTCTGTTTTAAAAATAGCTAAGGTTAACGTCAAATGACTAAGCACCTTATTTCATACGATAAAAATCAATCACTAGACCAGCAGGACCTTTAACTAATAAGGACTCTGTTCCCCAATCCGTTTCACAAGGACCGTGTAAAATCTCGACACCGATCTCTTTTAAACGTTGGTAATTCTGATTTAGATCCTCAACCTCGATATGAATAATGATTCCTGACTGAAAGTTTTCCAAAGGAACCAAATGATTTTGAGACAACATCAGACAGTGACTGCCAATCGTAAACTGAGCAAAACCATCATCAGCATAATCTGCCTTTTTATCCAATATATGCTCCAAGTCAGTACAGACTTGGGGAACATTTGAAACGATAATATCTAATTGATTTAAATTCATTTACTCTCCTCCATAAAAAGACCGGATTGCTCCGATCTTTTAAAGTTCCGCTCTATGAAAATCAAAGAATAAAGTCTACAAGTTTCATATTTGATTTTCGGCGAGAGGAATTATTTAATTGCGCGTGATTGCAACCCTTCTTCTTCCAAGAAGAGACGGAATGGTACGAGTTCTTCTGCTTCGTATTTTTCTTTGAAGGCTTTGATAGCTTCTTCTGAGTGAAGTTTTGGATCCAATTCAAGTACTTCTACTGGAAGTGGACGGTGTGGAGTGATGCGAGCATCGATCACAATAGTTTTACCTTCTTTGTTGAGTTTAACAGCTTCTGCAACAACTGCATCGATGTCTTCGATACGGTCAACTGTAAATCCTACAGCACCTTGCGCTTCAGCGATTTTCGCATAGTCAGCATTAGAGAAGTCACAACCAAACAAGTGTTTGTTTGTGTCTTCGTATTTGTCCTTGATGAAGGCATATTTACCATTTGAGAAGACAACATTGATAACTGGAAGGTCGTATTGAACGTTTGTGATAACGTCTGGGTAGCACATGTTGAATGCACCGTCACCCATGATGTTCCATACTTGGCGATCTGGATTGTCTTTCTTAGCAGCGATACCACCAGGAAGGGCAATACCCATTGTCGCAAAGAGTGGAGATGTACGCCACATGTTCTTAGGTGTCATGTGAAGGTGACGAGTAGATGTTTGAGTAGTGTCACCTACGTCGATTGAGTAGATAGCGTCTTGATCAGCATGTTTGTTGATTGCATTGTAAACTTGATACAATTGCAATTCACCCTCAGTTTTACCTTCGAGTTTGTTCATGTAATCACGCCAGTTTTGGTTGTTCTTCACGTTTGCACGCCACCATGGAGTAGATTCAACTGGATTCACTTTGTCAAGGATTGCTTTGGCTGCTTGACCTGCATCACCAAGGATTGAAGCGTCAAGGGCGTGACGTTTACCAAGTTTGTAAGGGTCAATATCAACTTGAATGAATTTTTCAGTGTTCTTGAATGCTTCGTAAACTTCAGCAAATGGGAAGTTTGAACCAAGGAAAAGAACTGTGTCTGCTTCAAAGACCACTTCGTTGGCTGGCTTCCAACCAACACGGTAAGCAGAACCTGTCAAACCTTCATAGTTCCATTCGAAAGCTTCAAAGTTTTTACCAGTTGTGATAATTGGTGCTTTGATTTTACGTGACAATTCAGTGATCACTTCACCAGCTTTAACACCACCGTAACCAGCATAGATAACTGGACGTTCAGCATTGTTCAAGATTTCAACAGCTTTTTCGATTTCAACTTCGTTCAAAGCAGGAGCGATAAATGAACGCTCGTATGAACCTGATCCATAGTATGAGTTTTCGTCGATTTCTTGGAAACCAAAGTTTACTGGGATTTCAACAACAGCTGGACCTTTTTTAGAGACTGCAGCACGGCAAGCTTCGTCGATTACTTTTGGTAATTGCTCAGCGTAAGCTACGCGTTTGTTGTATACAGCGATACCGTTGTACATTGGGTTTTGGTTCAATTCTTGGAAAGCATCCATGTTCAATTCATTAACTGGACGTGATCCAAGGATTGCTAGGAATGGAGTGTTATCCATAGCTGCATCGTAAACACCGTTAATCAAGTGAGTCGCACCTGGACCACCTGAACCAACTGCAACCCCGATTGAGCCACCGAATTTAGCTTGCATAACCGCTGCAAGAGAACCTGTCTCTTCATGGCGAACTTGCAAGAAGCGGATATCTTTGTCTTCAGCCAAAGCGTCCATCAATGAGCTGAGTGTTCCTGATGGGATACCGTAGATTGTATCTACGCCCCATGTTTTCAATACGTTAAGCATTGCTGCAGATGCAGTAATTTTTCCTTGAGTCATAGTGATAACTCTCCTTCAATTTTTTAGACTTGGAGAATACGATTACATAGAATTGGAAACGTTCTCCAAATTTTTACTATTCCACTATATCATATTTATGTTGACTTTTCTAAAAATCTGCTCAAAACTCTCTACTTTCTATTCTAATACAGTTTTGAAAGTGCTATCATTCCTGTTTTATAACAAAGGAAACTAGTCATTACTTTTAGTCTATTTTACTAAAATTTAGCAGAAGGGAACTGGTCAGAACAGATACTGAACTAAAGGCCATGGCTAGACCTGCCAGTTCTGGGTTGAGGGCCAGTCCAACACCTGAAAAGACTCCTGCTGCTATCGGAATTCCAACGACATTGTAGATAAAGGCCCAGAAAAGATTGAGCAGAATTCTATTAAAAGTTTTCTTACTCATGTCAAAGGCACGAACCACTCCTAGGAGGTTATTGGTTGTCAACACTAAATCTGCCGACTCGATGGCGATATCTGTTCCAGCTCCCATAGCAATCCCCACATCTGCTACACTAAGGGCAGGAGCGTCATTGATACCATCCCCAACAAAGGCTACTTTGCCAGCCGCTTGTAGTTTATGGATTTCATGGGCTTTTTCTTCTGGCAAGACACCTGCAATGACCTCTTCGATTCCTATTTGATCTGCAATAGCACGCGCCACACCTGCATTGTCTCCTGTCAACATGACTGTTTTAAGGCCACGTTTTTTTAGCTGACTGATGGCTAGCTTGGCATTTTCCTTGGAAATATCTTGCAAAGCAAGCAAGCCTTTGATTTCATTGTCAACAGCCAAAAATACAACTGTCTTAGCTTCTTTTTCCAGTTCTTCGAGTTTATCTTGATAATTACTTGAAATATCCATACCATCCAGCATTTTAGCATTTCCAAGCAGAACTTGTTTTCCAGCTATTTGCCCTGAGACACCTTTTCCGTGCAAGGCTTGGAAATTTTCCACAGTATGAAGCTCAAATCCAGTTTCAGTCGCTCGCTTAACAATAGCCTCAGCCAGTGGGTGTTGAGAAGCTTCTTCCAGAGAGGCTGCCAATCCAAGCACTTCTGTCTCGTCGCCAATAATATCTGTGACCACAGGTTTCCCTTCCGTCAAAGTCCCGGTCTTATCAAAGACAAGAGTTTGAACTTTCTGGATTTCCTGTAGAACCATTCCATTTTTGAGGAGAACTCCCATCTTGGCACTGCGTCCTGTCCCTACCATAAGGGCTGTCGGTGTTGCGAGTCCCAAGGCACAAGGACAGGCGATAATCAAAACCGCCACTCCGTAGAGAAGAGAGGATACAAAGCTAGCTCCAAGTACGACCACACTATCCCTGAGCAAGACAAACCAAACCCAAAAGGTCACAATCCCTAAAATAACAACTGCTGGGACAAAAATGCCTGAAATTTTATCCGTCAAGTCCTGAATCGGCGCACGACTTGTCTGAGCTTTCTTCACAAAATCCACAATCTGAGCCAAAACAGTCTCTGAACCAACTTTTTCTGCTCTAAAAACAAGTGTTCCACTATTATTGATAGTTGAGCCAATGACAGTATCTCCAACTGTTTTATCCACTGGTAGGCTCTCACCTGTCACCATAGACTCGTCAATACTAGAGATACCTTCTACTACGACACCATCAACCGCAATCTTTTCACCGGGACGCACTCGAATCAGGTCACCTACCTTGACTTGCTCCAAGGGGACTTGAACATAGTTATCCTCACGCAAGACTTCTGCAGTTTTAGCCTGCAAATCCAGTAATTTCTCCACAGCTTGGGAAGTATTTTTCCGCATTTTCTCCTCAAAAACGGCTCCCAAAAGAACGAAGAAGAAGATAAATGCAGCACTTTCAAAGTAAACGGGGAGACCAGCGAAGAGGGCAACTAAGCTATAGCCATAGGCTACTAGGGTTCCCAGCGCAACCAAGGTATCCATGTTGGCATTGTGCTTTTTAAAACTAGCCCAAGCACTTTGGATATAAGGACCACCTGCTACTAGCATAATCGGTGTTGTGGCTAAAAAGGTGCCCCAACGCAGGACTTGGTGACTAATTCCTCCTGTCGACATCCCAATCATGAGGATCACAAGAGGCACAGTAAAGATACTAGTAATCCAAAAACGCTGGATAAGTGATAAAGATTTTCGAGTCTTCTCAACAACTGTATAACTTCCCTTTTGCATCTTCATACCACAAGAAAATTCATGTTGACCTAATTCTTGAGGAGTAAAACGAATTGTCTTCTCTTCATCCACGCCGATTGGTTCCAAGAGGCCTTCTTCTTCAAACAGAATTTCCTTATAACAGTTTGAAGGTGTCACACGGTGAAAGGTGATCTCAGCAGGAACTCCTTTTTGCAGTTGAATGTGGGCTGGATGGTAGCCTTTGTCTGCCGTGATACGGATTTTTTGAACACCATTTTCAAGACTTGCTTTTACAATTTCAGTCATATCATTCTCCTATTCTACAATCATCTTACCGTGCATCATATTCATGCCACAAGAGAAACCATACTCTCCAGCCTGCTCAGGCGTGATTTCCACTATATACTCTTCCCCCATAGGTAGGTCCGCATGTACACCAAAATCTGGAAAAACAATTTGATCCAGACATGGTGAAGGATCCTTGCGGTCAAAGACAATGCGGGCTGGCACTGATTTCTTGAGAATAATCAACTCAGGCGTATAGCCTCCCATGACTTCCACTCGAATCTCTTGGTAGCCCTTTTTTTGCTGGGCCTTTTGTCCAGATTTTTCAGGCTTTTTGAAAAACCAAAACAAGATAAACGCGATAAGGGCAATACAAATAATGGTTACAATACTATTTAACATGACGTCTCCTTTACATACAATTACATTTTACTTCTGTCATAGCGTTTGATTTCTTCTCAGAAATCACAGCTTCCAAGTCTTCCAAGTCAGCCTGAGTAAAATCACATTCAGCAATCAAATCAGCCAACAAGTTCTTAATCCTACGAGAACAAACCTTGTCCTTGATATCTTGGACAAGTAAATCCCGACTTTGGTCCAAAGTTAAAAGGGCTGAATAAACAAAGAACTTGCCTTCTTTTTTCCTTGTCAGACACTCTTTCTCAACCAAACGAGCCAAAAGAGTTTGAATGGTTGACTTGGACCAGTCGAACCGCTCCGCCAGAACCCTGATCAAATCCGTACTAGTCTGCTCTCCTTGCATCCAAATAATCTTCATGACCTGCCATTCTGCATCTGAAATCTGCATCATCACACCTCCTAAATCTACATTTGTCAATTATGTTTCTTAGTATACTCTCAAAATCTACATTTGTCAATTATGAAATCAATCTTTTCTTTGAAAAATAGAATTTTAATCATTTGAAAAACGATTTGCAGTCAAATATTACTATATAAACAATAAAAATATGCTATACTAAAGAAAAAAAGAAAACAACCACTAGGGGTGCGTAAAGCTGAGATTAACGACCGTTAGATCCCTCTGACTCAATCTAGGTAATGCTAGCTGATGGAAGTGGAAATGATAATGGGGACTAGCAGTCTTCTATTACCTTCCTGAAACAGATTAGCTTGTTCTTAAGAATACAAACTTCAGTTGGTTGGGAGGTTTTAGATGACTTATTTACCCGTTGCTTTGACCATTGCAGGAACTGACCCAAGTGGCGGTGCTGGCATTATGGCTGATTTAAAGTCATTCCAAGCGAGAGATGTCTATGGAATGGCTGTTGTAACCAGTCTTGTCGCTCAAAATACCAGAGGCGTTCAATTGATCGAGCACGTTTCTCCTCAAATGTTGAAAGCCCAATTGGACAGTGTCTTTTCGGATATTCCACCTCAGGCTGTAAAAACTGGGATGTTAGCAACTACTGAAATTATGGAAATCATCCAGCCCTATCTTAAAAAGCTGGATTGTCCCTATGTTTTAGATCCAGTTATGGTAGCGACTAGCGGAGATGCCTTGATCGACTCAAGTGCTAGAGACTATCTCAAAACAAACTTACTACCTCTAGCAACGATTATTACGCCAAATCTTCCTGAGGCAGAAGAGATTGTTGGTTTTTCAATCCATGACCCCGAAGACATGCAGCGTGCTGGTCGCCTGATTCTAAAAGAATTTGGTCCTCAGTCTGTTGTTATCAAAGGTGGCCATCTCGAAGGCGGTGCTAAGGATTTCCTCTTTACCAAGGATGAGCAATTTGTCTGGGAAAGTCCAAGAATTCAAACCTGTCACACCCATGGTACTGGGTGTACCTTTGCTGCAGTGATTACGGCTGAACTAGCCAAGGGCAGAAGTCTTTATCAGGCAGTCGATAAGGCCAAGGCCTTTATCACGAAAGCCATCCAAGACGCCCCTCAACTCGGTCATGGTTCTGGCCCAGTCAACCATACAAGCTTTAAAGATTAAAAAAACTCTCTAGTTCCCACTTTAAGGGAATTAGAGAGTTTTTATACTCTTCGAAAATCTCTTCAAACTACGTCAGCTTCCATCTGCAACCTCAAAACACTGTTTTGAGCTGACTTCGTCAGTCTTATCTAAAACCTCAAGGCAGGGCTTTGGGCAAGCTGCGGCTAGCTTTCTAGTTTACTCTTTGATTTTCATTGAGTATTAGTTAGGAAATAATGTCATGCAACTTTGTTAAAAAGGCTTGCGTTTTTGCCTCAATATCTTCTGCCTGCATCAAATCACGCACTACAGCTACACCAGCTACACCCGTGTCCATAAGCTGATCAATATTCTCTGATGTCAAGCCGCCAATAGCAACTACTGGAATGGCGACCGTTTGGCAAATTGTTTTCAAGGTCGATATCAGAGTAATGGGCGCATTTTCCTTGGTGGTGGTTGGGAAAATGGCTCCTGTCCCCAAGTAATCTGCACCTGATTTCTCCGCTTCCAGAGCTCTTTTAACCGTTTTAGCGGTGACACCGAGGATTTTTTCAGAACCCAAGACTTTGCGAGCTACCGAAACTGGTAATTCATCATCTCCGATATGCAGACCTGCTGCATCAACCGCAAGACAAACATCCAACCGATCATCGATTATCAAGGGTACCTGATAAGCATCTGTTATTTCCTTGACTTGTTTTGCCAGTTGATAATATTGATGGGTTGTGAGATTTTTTTCTCGCAATTGGACTATGGTAACCCCTGAACGGCAGGCCGTCTCAACTTTTGCAAGAAAGCTTTCCACGGAATCTTGATAGCTATTGGTTACCAGATATAGTCTAAGTGCTTCTCTATTCATAAACCTCTCCTTTGATGGCATCTAGCCAATTTTCATCTCTTTTTAGAAGCGAGAGATGATTGAGTACTTGGTAACGAAATTCTTGCAATCCCATTCCTGGAACAACTATTCTCTCAGCAGCGATATTAAGATAAGAGACTGCTAAGCAAGAAGCTTCAAAACCAGTCTTTCCTTGGCTGAGAAAAACGGCTGTCAAGGCTCCAACCAAATCTCCTGTTCCTGTTATCCAGTCTAATTCTGCACAGCCATTCTCCAATACAGCGACCTGATTCTTCGAAACGATAAGGTCCTTGGGGCCTGTGACTAAGAATGACATACCTGAATAGGTCTGACACCAGTCTTTCAAGACTTGAAGTAAATCCTCAGTTTCTTGATCTTTAGCACTCGCATCGACCCCAACGCCGTGGTGTTTTAAGCCAACAAGACTTCGGATTTCCGACATATTTCCTTTAAGGACCGTAGGTCTATGGTCTAAAAGGTCTTTAACTAAGCTCTTACGAATAGAGGAAGCCGTTACGCCAACCGCATCTACTACCATTGGAAGAGAAACTTGAGCTGCATACGAGGCTGCCATGCGGATTGCTTTTTCTTTCTCAGCTGACAAATGCCCCAAATTGATGAAGAGAGCTTGACTTTGCTTAGTAAAATCAAGAACCTCACGGGGATCATCTGCCATAACTGGTTTACACCCTAGAGCCAAAATCCCATTTGCCAGCATCTCACAAGAAATCTCATTGGTAATACAGTGAATGAGGGAACTAGAGTCTATAGGAAAGGGATTTGTAAATTCCTGCATCAGTCTATCCTTTCAGCAAAGAAATATCCCTGCACTTTTTTAAAGAATTCCTGCTTGATTAAAAATCGAAAGGCAACAAAGGAAATCGCTGTACCAATCAAGGTTGCTCCGAAAAATCGAGGAGTATAGATAAACCAGCTAAGCTTTGCAGCTGATCCTGTAAAGAGTACCATAACAGGATAGGAAACAATAGAACCAATAATACCTGTTCCCACAATCTCTCCTAGAGCGGAATAATGAAATTTTCGACCATACTTATAAAAGAGACCTGCCAGGAGGGCTCCAAAAGTTGCTCCTGTAAGAGCTAAAGGTGGAATCCCTTGAGTCGTCATACGGATAAAGGCTGTGACTGTAGCCATAGCCAAAGCATAAACAGGTCCCATCATGATTCCTGCTAGAATATTGACTACACTGGACATCGGTGCCATTCCCTCAATCCGAAAGATAGGTGTAAGGACTACATCAAGGGCAATCATCATAGATAAAATGGTTAATTTGTGAACTTGTAATTGGTGCTTTCTCATGTTTATTATTCTCCTTTTTCTAAAGACTGTAAATCGCTCTTCCATGTCTGGTGTTGGTAGGCCATTTCCCAAAACTTGGCTTCCATATGAACACTGATGTGGAAGGCATCTAGCATTTTTTTCCTGTCTGTCTCGTCACTTTCTCGATAGAGTTGATTGACCAGCGCTCCCTCCTCTCTGATCTGCTGCTCTAACTCATCCGTAATATAAGTTTCAATCCATTGTTGGTAGAGAGGATTTGGTGATGGTTTAAGATTAAGTGATTTGCCTATATCATGGTATAACCAAGGACAAGGCAGCAAACTTGCAAAGGCAATGGCTAAGTTCGGCTCTGCAAATTGCCTATAAATATGTGAAATGTAATGATAACAGGTTGGAGCGATTGGATGTTGCTCCATTTCCTGGTCGCTGATTGCCAATTCCTTGAAAAATTGTTGGCGAATAAATAACTCACCCTCCACTAGACTCTGAGCATTTTGTTTCAGGAGTCTTTTCATCTCTTGGTTTGAAGTCTTATCAGCCAAAAGGTGATAGATTTCTGAGAAGGCCTTCAGATAGTAGGCATCCTGAATCAGGTAATAGCGGAAAATGGCAGGTTCTAAATTTCCCTCTTGTAATTGTAAAATAAAGGGATGATGAAAGGAAGCCTGCCAAGCTTCCTTGGATAATTCCATCGCAATATCTGTAAATTCCATAATAACTCCTTTATAAAAATAGACTGGTTTGAAGCAATAAAAAGAAAAGCAGGTAGATTAATTTTGTTTTTTTAGCAATATAAAAAGTCCGATAGCGATTCTCCACCTGTGCATGTTCGTCATATCCATGGGCAGACAGAGCTCTCAGGTAAAGATGGCGCCACCTAAAGACTGTCATCAAAACCTTGCTGTAAATCAAGGGCGACCAAAAATGCAGTTCTTGACCACGTAATAGGCAAGCTTCTTTGAGGGATTTGATTTCTTTCTGGATAAGGGGAAAGGAATTGAATACCACAATCAAGGCATAGGACCAAGAGCGTGATAGCCCCTTTTGAGCCAAGTACAAGAGAAGCTCTTTTAGTGAAATAGAGGAAATAAAGACAAGGCCAATACAAACGGTCACAAAGGCCCTCGTTCCAAGCATGACTGCCTGCGAAGCATCCCCATGTAACTGAACTGCCCAATAGTTGGCCAAAGATGGCAAAATGGCAAGTATGATCATCCAAGCTAACATTTTAAATCGACGGTAATAGAGCATAAAGAGAATACAGAATGCGACTACCGAAAGATTCAGAGCAATCGAAGGAATGAAAGATGTTTCCAAGGATAAAATCAGCAAGAAGAGACTGATAATCGGTGTCTGGGTTGCTACTTTGACCATACTATCTCACCTCCCTTTGAGCATTGCTACTCTGAGATGTGAGTGGTTTGGTAATTGTCACTGCTTTCACATGACTGAGACCCTGACTAGTCATCTCAATCCAATAATCAACCACAGAGATCAAGGGATCTAAACGATGGCTAATGATCAGAAAACTTCTTCCTTGATTTCTGTCCTCCACAATCCACTGACAGAAATAATGGCAAGCTCTATCATCCAAACCTGCAAAAGGTTCATCTAGCAAGATCACGGTAGCCTTACTAGTCAAGATGGTCAAGAGCTGAAGAATCTTTTGCTGGCCACCACTTAATTGATAGGGACTCTTATCAAGCGCCTGCTCCAGATCAAAATATCGTAAGGCTTGGAAAATTCGTTGATTTCTTTCAGAATCAGGTCCATCTAATTGAAGTTCCTCTCGCAAACTGGCTCTGATAAACTGCTTCTCAGCTTCCTGAACAACACTCGTCAGGTCACGGTACAAACTCTTTTTCTTTTTCAGGACTGTCCCCTTCCAGGTAATGCGCCCCTTATACTTTTGAAATTGAAGAAGAGACCGAAAGAGGGTTGATTTCCCGACACCATTGTCACCCAAGATACAGGAAATTCCTTGGTAAAATGTAAAATCCGCAATCGAAAAGAGGGAGCGCTTATCCAGCTCACAAGTCATTCGATCCATATGGAATAGTTCTGGACTAGAAGCAACATTCTTTGAAGAAACCTGTGTCATCTCAGAGGTAGGGATTTGAAACACTTCCCTTAGTTGTCCGTCTCTTAGCTCCACCATATGGTCGATATAGGCTTCATAGTCCGTTAAATCATGGTCGCACAAAATAACTGTCTTCCCATTAGAAGCTAACTCTTTTAGAATCTCCAATATCTCTATCCTACTCTTGCGGTCAATGGAAGCAAAAGGCTCGTCCAATAGATAGCCCCTAGGATTCATAGCAAAGAGAACAGCCAGTGCAGCCTTTTGCTTTTCCCCACCTGATAAGTGATGGATGGGACGGTGCAAGATGTCCTTGCAGCGACATTGCTGGACAACCTCTGCTATTTTAGAATCAATTTTCTGAACGGGATGCCCGATATTTTCCAAGGTAAAAACCAGCTCCTCAAACAAGTTCTCCATAGTAAATTGATAATTGGGATTTTGAAAGAGAATACCAACCGTCTGGACACGTTCGATGATAGAAAGCTGACTGACCTCGCTCCCATCTATCAGGACTTGACCGCTATAAGGAAGAGAACTGACTTGGGCAATCAATTGAAAGAGACTCGATTTCCCTGAACCACTGCTCCCAACTAACAAGGTAAAGGCTTGCCCATGAAAAGTAAAATCAATCGGTTCCGAAAAAATTGGGGACTGAATCTCCCGTAATTCCAGACCCATCTATGCTTTTCCTCCAGTTGCAAACTGATGATAGAGTTTGACAATAGCACGAACCAAGATAGTACAGAAGAAATAAACAGAAATAAAACGTACCACTAGCAAGGAAAGGACAAAAGGAAGGGAGAAGGCATAGTAACCTAACTTAATGTATTCATAGACAAAACTAACAAGCGTAATCCCAATACTATTGGCAGTTAGAGAGAGCCAACTTTCATAGCGATTCTTGGTTACGATAAAACCAAGTTCACTTCCCAAACCTTGAACCAAGCCAGACAAAAGGGCACCTAGACCGAATTGGCTACCATAAAGGACTTCAGCAAGCGCAGCTAGCACTTCTCCAATCGTTGCACTTCCGACTCTTGGAACAAAGATGGCCGCAATGGGCGCAGCCATACACCAGAGACCAAAGAGGATTTCATTGGCAAAAGCCTGTAAACCAAGAGGTGTTAAGAGTAGGCTGAGAATATTATACACATATCCTGAACCAACGAAAACCCCACCAAAAAAGATAGACAAGAAAGCAAGCAAGATAACATCTTTTAACTGCCATTTTTTCAACATAAAAAACTCCTTTTTTAAAGAAAAGTGGGGCACTCAAGAAGACCGACCTAAATACTTTGTATAGCAGATTGAATTTAGAACAGTACACAAGAATGCTAAAATATTTCTAGAAATTAATTTGAATTTTCTAATTGATTTGTTCGCATCTTATTTCAATCTACTATATCATCTTCATCCAGTTTCGTAAAAGAAAAAACTCTAATTACAGATAGGAATTAGAGTTCAGCTTACAAGATTAGACCGTTCTTTTCGACATACGAAAAAAACTTTTCACATTTCCCTTCGCCAGTCTTAACTGTATCAGGTTCAATGGGTATCATCTCAGCCTAAAGCACCCCAAATGTCTTTATTATTTAATTATGTGATTATTATAACACACATTTTATACTAGTTCAAGAAATTGAACTGGAAATACAGCCTTGCACTCTCAAAGACAGCAGATCTTTCTTGGGTTAGATAGATACCTATTGTTCACTCATTTCCCGAACAGTTTTTTCTATATTTTTTGCATACGATATTGCTGAAATGATTGAAACACCATCCATATTAGTCTTCATAATGTCTTTAATATGTTGCGTCTGTATCCCACCAATTGCAACTAAGGGCATTTGTGGCAATAGTTTTCTCATCAATTTAAGACCTTCATAACCTATAGCACCTCCAGCATCATCCTTTGACTGGGTATCAAATACAGGACCAACACCAACATAATCTACATATTCAACTTTTGACTGTTGAAATTCTTTCTCGTTTTTTATAGAAAGACCAATTATTTTATCTGGCATCAATTTTCTAATTTCATCAACTCCAAGGTCATCTTGTCCTACATGTACGCCATCAGCGTCAATTTCCATCGCCAAATCAATATCATCATTAACAATAAACGGAACATTGTATTTTTTACAAAGATCCTGTAGTTTAATTGCTACTTCGACTTTTTCTTTACCTTCTAAGGCTCCCTCACCTTTTTCACGAAATTGAAATAAGGTTATACCACCTTTTAAGGCTTCCTCAACGACTATATATAGATTTTTTCCTTGGCAAGTAGTCGTTCCACAAATAAAATATAGTTTTAGTAATTCTTTATAAAACATCTTACTTCACTCTTTTGAATTCCTTTACATCTTCATCTGTAATCTCGTATAAGGCATTCATAAATTCAACTTTAAATGTTCCAGGAAGATGTCCATTTGGACGTTTTTCTGCCATTTCTCCAGCGATATTGTAAACCAACATTGCTGTTTCTAATGATTTCAATTCTTGACCTTTTTCTAGTCCGATAAAGCTTGCTACCACTGCCCCTAATAAACATCCTGTCCCAATGACTTTTGGCATCATGGCACTACCATTATGAATCGTTACCACTTCTCCATTAACAGCAATCGCATCAACTTCTCCAGTCACTACTATTGGAATATGAAACTTAGCGTTGGCTGCTAGAGCAATCTCATCAATATTATCCACACCAGCACTATCTACTCCTTTAGATGCCACATTTATACCTACTAAAGAAGCAATCTCTCCAGCATTCCCCCTAATCGCAGCTAGTTTGTAATTGTTGATTAAATCATCTGCTACTTTTTTTCTATATTCTCCTGCTCCACAGGCTACAGGATCTAAAACTGCTGGGACATTATATTTCTCTGCAATTTTCAGAGCAGCTTGGTATAATTTCCAATTATCATCCGTTAAAGTCCCAATGTTAATCAATAATCCTCCAGCATATTTTAATAGATCTTCTAAGTCTGCTGGGTACTCGCTCATAGCTGGTGAGGCACCCAGTGCTACTAATCCATTTGCTGTGAAATTTTTTACCACATCATTGGTGATGCAAATGACCAATGGTGCTTTTTCTTTTAATAATTTTAAACTTGTCATATTGAATTCCTTCCTTTTCACTTTATACGATCTACTGATTTCGGTTTATCTCTATCTTTCGTTAAGAAATTTTTCAGTTACATTGAATGATTTATACTCAATGAAAATCAAAGAACAAACTAGGAAGCTAACCGCAAGTTGCTCAAAGCACTGCTTTTGAGGTTGCAGATAGAACACCATACCTACGGCAAGGTGAAGCTGACGTGGTTTGAAGAGATTTTCGAAGAGTATTAACTCATCAAATTTGTAAATATCATGAGCCTTCTCTAGGCATCATAACCAATATCAAAAAAGGCTAATTCTAAAGCGACCGCTTGATTCCAGCGTTGCTGAAGCTCTGTCAAATCTTCTCGACCTTTTCCGACACGATTGAGTTCGTCAACCAGAAATTGAACCCACTCTGCAAAGAAAGGACCTCTGTGGAGATTGATCCATTCCGAATGAATATAGGCTTCAGGAAGAGCCAAAGCTTTAGAACCCCAGTCTAAATAGAGTCCTTCTGCAATGACCAGCATGACCAAAAGATGGGCATAGTCTGATGAAGCCACTGCCGAGTACATTAGATTCTGAAAGGCTTTTGTTACAGGGTGCAAGCTCACTTCTAGATAGTCATTCTCAGATACGTTTAACTCTTTGAAAGCCTTTTGGAAATAGCCATCTTCATCTGCTTCAAGAAAGCCTAGTTGTTTGGCAAAACGAAGCTTGGATTCAAGCTGGTCTGCGTGGGCTACGCAGGAACCCAACATGGATAAGAAGGCATCAAAGAAGTGATAATCTTGAATCAGGTAGTCTTTTAAGGCCTTATTCTCAATTGTCCCTGCAAAAAGTTCCTTAACAAAACGATGATTGATTGCAGCCTGCCAATCCTTCTGACTGCTTTTTAATAATTCTCCAACAGTCAAACCTGGCTGAAATGCATAAACCTGTGTTTCCATATTTACTTCTCCTCTCTTTACTTGTTAGTAATTAATAAAACACCAAGAAATACCAAGTAAAATCGTAATTCCACTTGATCCTTTTAAAGAACATCGAGGGCATTTGCAGAGAGCTACCTAAACAAGCCTACCCAGTTTTATATAAACAAAAAAACTCCAATTACAATCAAGAATTAGAGTTGACTTACAAGATTAGACCGTTCATTTCACCATACGAAAAAAACTGTTCACATTTCCCTTCGCCAGTCTTAACTGTATCAGGTTCAATGGGTATCATCTCAGCCTAAAGCACCCCAAATGTCTTTATTATTTAATTACTAGACCATTATAACAGAAATTGAAAGCCCTAGCAAGATATTTGACCGAAAAATATCTTTATATAGTTTTTGATAGCGATTTATTCTTCCAATACACGAAGAAAAAACTCCACATTCAGTGGAGGCAATCTCTTTTATCAATACAATTTTAAGTCACGAGGGTCAACTGGGAAGGTTGGGTTGTATGGGTTGTGACGAAGTTTGAAGTGTTTGACATCTTCAATGGTCTGAGTTCCAGACAATTGCATAACTGTCTTCAATTCCGCATTCAAGTGTTCAAAGACTTGACGCACACCGACACTACCACCGAGAGCCAAGCCATAAATAACAGGGCGACCAATAGCTACCAAGTCTGCTCCTGAAGCCAAGGCTTTAAAGACGTGTTGACCACGACGAACACCAGAGTCAAAGACAATCGGCACACGTCTATCAACTGCTTCTGCCACTTCTTGAAGCGAGTCAAAGGCAGCTGGTCCACCGTCGATTTGACGACCACCGTGGTTGGTTACCCAGATACCAGAAGCTCCTGCAGCAAGCGAACGTTCAACGTCCTCACGGCATTGTGGTCCCTTGACATACACAGGAAGACCAGAGTATTCAGCGATAAATTCTACATCGCGTGGAGACAAGCGTTGTTTAGCTGATTTGTAAACAAAGTCCATTGATTTACCAGCACCTTCTGGCAGGTATTCTTCAACAATCGGCATGCCAACTGGGAAGACAAAACCATTACGCTTATCCACCTCACGATTGCCCCCTACAGTAGCATCTGCCGTCAAGACAATCGCCTTATAACCTTCAGCCTTCACACGGTCCATGATGTGGCGGTTGATACCGTCATCCTTACTAAAGTAAAATTGGAACCAATGAGGTGTCCCTTGAAGGGCTTCAGAAATCTCTGGAAGGTCAACAGTAGAGTAAGAACTGGTTGTATAAAGAGAACCGAACTCATGCACACCACGCGCAGTCGCCACTTCACCCTGTTCATTCGCTAATTTATGAGCCGCAACAGGCGCCATAATGATTGGTGAGGATAGTTTTTCACCCGCAAATTCAATCTCTGTACTTGGATTTTCAACATCGCAAAGCGTATGTGGAACGATGAGTTTGTGGTTAAAGGCACGGATATTCTCTCTTAAAGTGAAAGTATCTTCTGCCCCACTAGCAATATAGCCAAATGCTGCTTTAGGGATCACTTGTTGCGCCATTGGCTCCAAATCATAGGTATTAATGAAATCTACATGCCCTTCTGCATTGCTTGTTTTGTATGACATAAACTGTCCTCCTTGATTAAGTAAGCGTTTGCTTTTTACTATACATCTATAATAACTCTTTTTTCAATCATTTTCAAGAGTTTTGCTTAAAAACAATCTTATTTTTCATACAATATATTAGCCCTACTTTCCTTAAACTCTAAACTTTAGTCTATATTAGGTGATACTCAATGAAAATCAAAGAGCAAACTAGGAAGCTAGCCGCAAGCTGTACTTGAGTACGGTAAGGCGACGCTGACGCGGTTTGAATTTGATTTTCGAAGAGTATGAATCGTTGAGATTTTTTGCTGCCAGGCATTTGAACTACTTTTTTATTTGCTGATTCTATCTACTAATGCTATAAAAAAACAAGTGAATAAGACACCAGAACATCCTCTAATAGGGCCTATGGACTTATATCAGTCATTTAGTTTTAAAAAAGTGTTCCAAACATTCAAAAATAGTTGGGACTTCCCTTAATAAATCCGTCACTTTCTTTTTCAAGATAGCCCAAGCTTGCTCAATAGGATTCAAATCCGGTGAATATGGCGGTAGAGGTAAGAAAAAGTGTTTATCTTGGATGCAGAGTTCATCCAAAATGTTCTTGGGATCAAAACTAGCATTGTCCATGATAATAACATGAGGTGTCTTCAAAGCAGGTAGGAGTTGCGTTTTGAACCACTCCACAAAGAAATCGCTTGTCATGCTGTTCTTGTAAATCATGGGAGCTATAAACTCTCCGTCTACTTGTCCTGCAACAATTGAAGTTCGCTCAAAACGACGTCCGCTAATCTTTTCATAGACTTTCTCCCCTCTAGGAGCCCCTGCATAAGGACGATAGAGGTAGCGGTCGATTCCTGTTTCATCAATATATACGATTGGTAAATCGTTTAGGTTATCCAAAATATCAAGAAACTCAGCGACTTTCTCTGGGTCTTGTTCCTTAAAGCTCGTCATCTTTTTTTGAAGTGACCTTCATCTGCTTTAAAGCTGCCCATACTGAAGGGACAGCACAATCAAAATGTGCCGCAATTTCCCGTAAAAAAGCATCTGGATGAGCCTCTACAAAGGATTTCAATTCCTCTAAAGGAATCTTTCGGTTTTTGACGACTCGCTTTTTCCTCTCTAAGTGTCCTTGTTCACGTAAGTTCTTTTCCCACGTGAAGAGAGTTCTGACGCCAACATCAAAAACCTTGGCTGCCTCGACATGGCTGTGCCCCTCTTTGATGTAATCTAATGCTCGCTGTTTAAAATCTGTACTATATGCCATAGCTTTATTATAGCATGCTTGTTTGAAACTAAGCAACTATA
>NZ_VMLA01000065.1:0-16638 GCF_013276425.1 Streptococcus sp. 3874
GCTAGCACCAATTTTAACCCCCCTGGTCAATCTATCGAACAGCGTCCTGAAGCTATCAATCTGCGATTGGAGAATGGGCATTATGAGATTGATACGGTTCTGCTTACAAGGGTGAAAAATTATTGTTTACTGGTCTTAACTGATCGAAGGACTAGGCATCAAATTATCCGATTGATTCCAAATAAAAGTGCTGAGGCGGTCAATCAGGCTTTAAAACTCATCTTAAAACAACATCAGATTCTTTCCATCACGGCAGATAATGGTACAGAATTTAACCGCTTGTCTGATGTATTTTCTGAGGAACATATCTATTATGCGCACCCCTATGCCTCTTGGGAAAGGGGAACTAATGAGAATCACAACAGGCTTATTCGGAGATGGTTACCTAAGGGAACTAAGAAAACGACTCCCAAAGAAGTCGCATTCATCGAAAATTGGATTAATAACTATCCTAAAAAATGCTTGAACTACAAATCACCCAGAGAATTTATTCTTCATGGCTAACTTGAACTTGAAATTTGGCGTTTGTGATTGAACAACAAGTATAACACAGAGGTGTTTTCTTATGCCTAGAAGAGCTTTCATTTGACAAGAGGAACCCTTGAAGCAGTTTTGTCAGCTAAACCAAGGCTAATCTTAGCCTTGGCTTGTCATCCTAACAGCATCAAGCCTCTTATCAAATGAAATCGAGGGCTAGCTATAAGCTAGTTGAAACATCTAATTTTTAGGAGGGCTGGGTGGCTAACTTCATTATAGAACTTTCATTGTATTTTGGCTTGGTTTCCACATCAAAAAGAGAGAACCAAGTTGATTCCCTCTCTATATTAGTTTTTACTTATTTTCCGTATAGAAATGCTAGAATCTATTAAAAACTTCCCTTTTACGTGAATTTCCCCATCTTTCGATAAATAAAATCCCCACTAACAAAAGGATAATCAAGCAAGGAAATAAGACCATCCCCATGCTCCAATTTAGATCGACATTATCAATCTGCTTAGATAATCTTCCAGATAAAATCTCCACTGAACGCAAGTAAGTAAAGGGAATCAGATGTGCAATCCTTTGAAGAGGCTGAATGGTTTGGATGCCAAACAATAAGCCAACAATCCCAATGAGTGAAAGAAAGAGGACAGGCATTTTTTGCTTGAAAAAGTAAGCAATCAAGTACACAACTTCCACAATGACGATAAAGGCTAAGAAAGCTAAGAGCAAGCCAGGAAATAATACATCTTGTATTTTCCCAATAGTTACTTCTTGATTCACTAAGCTATAAATTGGGTAGGGATAATCTAACTGTCCAAAACCACTTATCAGACTTCCCACTAGAAAAGAAAAGCCACAGATTCCGATAAACAGCACAGTTACATATCCCACTCCAACTCCAAGAGAGGATATTGCAAATGTCACTTTTGAAACAGGATATAAGTGAGCTGTGTCCAGATGATTTTGATATCTTTCTGCAAATAGTTGTGTTAGCATAAAAATAATAGCAACCACAAACAAGCTTGGGATGATAACCTCTAAAATCCAGACAATCTGATCAATCCCGTGGGTCGGAAACTCCAAAGTATGTGCTTTTATGTTCAAGGGATACAGGGCTTGGTAAATCTTCCGTTCGCGGTCAACCCCCATTTTTAAGCCAGAGCTAGCAGTCGGGTCATTTGATACAAATTCATAATTCTTCTCTTCATCTTGCCACTGCAGATAGTAGGCCTCTTTCCAGCGCCCTTCTTTTAATAAAGTCAGAATTTCTGTCTTTCGCGTCAAAAGATTTTTTTGCACGTCTAAATTATTTTTAGCAAACTGGTATTCCTCCGAGCTGGTATCAGACATTTGGGAGAGTTTCTCTTCATTTTCATTGATAGCCCTCTCGTTGGCTGCAATGCGACTTTCCAACCTGCTCTCCAAGCTGTGTGAGTTTGCAGTCTGACTATTTAAATAAAAGGTAACACCGAGTACAGATGCAAATAAAAGTAAGATAATCCAGTTTAAACGACTTTTGAAAACTTTTTTCAATAAAAATAGACTAACATCTTTCATAAACTAAACCTCTTCTATCTGCCCCTGATGAATGGTTACTACTCTATCGCAGACATCAACCAACTCTTCCTTATAGTGGGAACTTAAAAGAACCAGCTGCTCTTGTCTATCGATTTGTGCCAGCCTATCAAAAAACTTCTGTCGATAATACTCATCTAAGCCATTTGTAATCTCATCCATAAGCCAGCATTTGGCCTGACTGAGGAAATACATGGCAATCACCAAGCGTTGCTTCATGCCTAGGGAATACTTGCGAATGGGAAGGCTGATATAGTCAGACATTTCCCAGTAGGCGATTTCATCCCTCAAGTTCAGGTCTGACTTCCAGATGCTTTTTATAAGGCGAAGATAGTCCATCCCACTTAAGTTTCCATCCAGCCATTCAACACTCTCATAATAAAATAAAGAAGGAGAGACTGCGATATTTCCACTACTTATGGGGATTAAGTTGCTAATGGCGCGGAATAGTGTCGTCTTTCCAGAGCCATTGATAGCAAGAACGCCATAAATACTGCCCTTTTCAAAGGTGAAATCTACATCTTGTAAGATGACTTGTCGCGTTTTTAAGGTCACATGAGTAAGCTGTAACATATCCAGTCCTCCTTTTTCTCACTCTTTAAGGATCAATAGCCTCCTTTGTAATGGTTTACTACCTCATAACGATCGTAGTTCCAGCCTCCGCCAACTTTATACTCAGAATAGCTATAATAACGAGACCATTCCGGAATGACAATATATCCATATCTGTGGTAATTCATACTATACCTATAGTAGGTATTCCAATCATAGCGATAACTTTTAAGAACGGTCTTAGCAGATACACTGGACTGAAGAAGACCAATAGATTATAAACTAACTAATTAAACGATTTTTGCTAATTTTTAATGATTTTATATCATCAATATCGAAGACGCTTTCATTATATCGTTTTTATCATTATTATGCAACAGATTTTTAGTTTATTTTACTACTAGACTTCCTGCAAAACTAGAATCCTAGTTCATGATTGATAATACCAGCAATCAAATTCATTCGTAATCCGAAGCGTTTACGATGATTTCGATAGGTTGTTGAAAACATTTTAAACGTTTTTATAGAGAAATGAAATAAGAACAGGACAAATCGATCAAGACAGTCAAATCGATTTCTAACAATGTTTTAGAAGTAGAGGTGTACTATTCTAGTTTCAATCTACTATACTCTGTCAAAAATATTCTCAACCTTGATTCTCTCCTTAGATAGCGCATGGTTACAGGCTTTATCTTCAGCTGTTAGCAGCTTGAGTTTGCTGGATTTACGTGGAGTTTGCGTGCGACTCATTTTGAACAACTTCATATCATGACAATAGTTCACAGTGATCTCCAAAGAAACAATTCTCCCTTGACTTGTGACAATCGCTTGAGCCTTCATAGCGTGGCATTTCTTTTTACCAGAATAATTCGCTAATTCTTTTTTTTTAGGGCGATTGATTTTTACTTCCGTCGCATCAATCATTACCGTGTTCTCAGAACTAAGAGGAGTTCTTGAAACCGTAAAACCACTTTGAACAAAAGTTACTTCAACCCATTGGCTCCGACGGATTAAGTTGCTTTCGTGAATACCAAAATCAGCCGCAATTTGTTCATAAGTTCGATATTCTCGCACATATTGAAGAGTGACCATAAGAAGGTCTTCTAGGCTTAATTTAGGTTTTCGTCCCCCTTTTGCGTGTTTACCTTGATAAGCTCTTTTTAATACAGCTAACATCTCTTCAAAAGTGGTACGCTGAATACCAACAAGGCGCTTAAATTGTGCATCAGTTAGTTGTTTACTTGCTTCATAATTCATAGAACTATTCTACCATATATTGTTTCGCAGGAAGTCTAATCAAACAGGATATCCTGTTGAAACGGAACTAGCGAGTCTAACAATCATCTCTGATAAATCAGTCGATGGCGAAATCTGAACGACTCGACTCTTTGGAGAAAGACATGCTTCTATCCTCTGGCAAGTCGAAAGTTTTGAGGGCATCGAAGCCATCCTCATCGATAAAGAAGGTCACCTAAGCTGTTCTTCAGGAATTCCTACTCTATAAAGACAACTGTTTCAATGGAGTTTTAAAATTGTATTATGTAAAAAGAGAAAGGAAATCTCATGTTATAGTCATTTAGTTTTAAAAAAGAAAGAATACATATTATGAATTTGGGTCATCAAGACTACGGCCATGTAATCCTTTTTCACGTTGGGCTTGGCGTAGTTTTTCTGGTGTAACATCGTTTCCTTCTTCGTCCACAATTTTGATTCCTTCAATGTGGTGACGAACAGCGCGACGATAACCTTCGATGTACTCCTCACGTAGTTTGGCTTGTTCCACTTTTTCTTCTGGTGTTAAGCCTTCTGTTTTTTTCTTTTTAGCAAGCTCATTGATACGAGCAATTTTTTTCGGATCCATTTCTTCTCCTCTGTAATAAGATAAAGTCCGTTTATCAAATTTTATTTAGTGTTAATTTGGTTAAAACAAGCAAACTTAGCTGCTTTCTTGGTTAGTTGTGACAAGATTGCCAAACGATTTTGACGGACAGCCTGATCTTCAGCCATTACCATAGTATTTTCAAAGAAAGCATCAATGACTGGGCTAAGCGCAAAGAGTTGTTTCAATTGCTGACTTGCAGGTCCTGATAAAACGAGTGTTTCTACTGCTTCTGCCAAAGCTTTTTCTTGGTCATTCTCAAATAGTGCTGAATCAACCGTAGCAACCCCTTCTGCCTTCTCAGCCAGGTTAAAGGCACGAGAAAGTGATTCAACAGATGGTTTAAAATCTTCTTCCTTGCTTACTTCTACGAGAGCACTTGCTGCTTCCAACATATCTGCCACAACAAAGTTTGAACCTGCAAGAACTGCTTCCTTGATGTCTTTTGGAGTAGAACCCATCATCTTATCAACACGAGCCTTGATAAAGTCCATAACTTCTGCTTTATTTTCATAAGTCAAGCTGTCAAATGTTAGAGCATAAAGGCTATCAATCAGCTCGTCCATAGCAATGTGCCAACCAAAGGCATCCAAGATACGAACTACACCTTGCGTTGCACGACGAAGGGCATAAGGGTCATTAGAACCTGATGGGATCAAACCTACTGAGAAGAAACTTAAAATCGTATCTAATTTGTCTGCAATAGCAAGTACTGCACCGACCTTGCTCACTGGAAGATCGCCGTCAGCAGATGTAGGCATGTAGTGTTCCCGAATAGCAGCTGCCACTGCTGGAGTTTCACCAGCAAGAAGGGCATATTTCTCCCCCATAATTCCTTGGAGCTCGTCAAATTCACCAACCATACCTGTCAACAAGTCAAACTTGTAAATGGCTGCTGCACGAGCTAGGTCAACTGTTTCATCCGCTGATAAACCTGCTTTTTCTGCCAAAAGTACAGCGATTTGACCCGTACGAATCATGTGTTCACGAAGGGAACCAATCTTCTCGTGGAAAGTCACATTGTTTAATTTTTCAACAAGGTCAGAAATCACCAATTTTTGGTCTTCACGCCAGAAGAATTCTCCGTCTTCCAAGCGGGCTACCAAGACTTTTTCATTTCCTTTGATGACATTTTCCAAATGTTCTGCGTTTCCGTTACGAACAGAAATGAAGTTTGGCAAGAGTTTACCATCTTGATCACGGACAACAAAGTAACGTTGGTGTTCCTTCATTGAAGTCACCAAAACTTCTTCTGGAACTTCAAGGTATTTAGCATCAAAACTTCCCATAAAGGCAGTTGGGTATTCAACCAAATTCAAGACTTCATTCAGCAAATCAGCGTCAATCTCGATACCTACACCATGCTCAGCTTCGATTGCCTTGATTTGGTCAACAATCATTTGCTCACGTTCACGTGGATCTGCAATTACAAACTGACGACGAAGGTCTTCTTCATAGCTCAAGGCTGACTGAATCTTGGTTTCTTGTCCCAAGAAACGATGGCCACGGCTCACACGCTCTCCCCTAATATCAAGGAAATCCAAATCAAACTCTTCTTCATCTAAAAGAACTGTTAAAGTGTGAACAGGACGAATGTATTCAAAGCTATTTCCAGCCCAGTGCATGCTGACAGGGAAAGTCAATGACTTCAAGACATCTACAACACCAGGAACAATGGCTTCAACTGCTTGACCAACTTCCTCCTTAGTGACATAGACATATTCTTCACCCTTGATTTCACGGAATTCGATATCTTCAACAGTCAAGCCTTTTCCACGGACAAATCCTTGAGCTGCTTTGGTGAAGTTTCCATCACTATCCAAGGCAATTTTCTTTGCTGGCCCCTTAAAATCTTCTGTCAAATCAGCCTGTTTGTCTGCAAGACCAGTTACACGAACAGCCAAACGACGTGGTGTTGAGAAGGTTTGAACGGCTTCAAAAGACAGGCGGTTTTCCTTGAGGAAGGCTGCCATTTTTTCGCCTAGTTGTTTTTCACTTGGTGTGACAACATAGGCTGGTAATTCTTCAAGACCGAGTTCTACTAATAAGTTTTTTGTCATGTTTTTTCTCCGAAAAGTATCTTTTTATTTTCCAGTTTGCCTTATGTGATTGGCATGCAAGCAACCAACTTCGTTGTTTCATTGCTAAAATTGGAGCCAAAAGTCTCCAATTTTGCCTAGTATCCTTAGTTTCACTAAGGATACCTTCATCACTGCGGCAACTGGCTCAGGGCTCACTCTGTTCGCCCATTTTCGTAATTTGTCACTCTCTTTATTCTGCGTCTTCTGCTAAGAGTTTAGCTCTTGTTGCTTCATCTAAAAGTGGGTAGCCTAGGCGTTTGCGTTCTGCGACAAAGGTTTTGGCTACGACACGGGCCAAGTTACGGATACGAGCGATATAGCCTGCGCGCTCTGTTACAGATACGGCACCACGCGCATCAAGCAGGTTAAAGGTATGTGAACATTTGAGAACATAGTCATAGGCAGGGTGAACTAAGCCTTCTTCTAATGCACGACCAGCCTCTTTTTCAAACTTATCAAAATTTTCAAGCAACATTTCTTGATCTGAAATTTCAAATGAATATTTTGAGTGTTCGTACTCAGGCTGGATAAAGATTTCTCCGTATTTTACACCATCGGCCCACTCAATATCATAGACAGAATCCACTTCCTGAATATAAGAAGCCAAGCGCTCCAAACCATAGGTAACTTCCGCAGTCACAGGGCCGGTTGCCAATCCACCGACTTGTTGGAAATAAGTGAACTGGGTGATTTCCATCCCATCAAGCCAAACTTCCCAACCGAGACCTGCAGATCCAGTCGATGGATTTTCCCAGTTATCCTCAACGAAACGAATATCGTGCTCCAAAGGATTGATTCCCAATTTTTCCAAAGATTCAAGGTAAAGTTCTTGGATGTTTGATGGAGATGGCTTCATGACCACTTGGAATTGGTGGTGTTGGTAAAGACGGTTTGGGTTTTCCCCGTAACGACCGTCAGCAGGACGACGTGATGGCTCTACATAAGCCGCATTCCATGGCTCAGGTCCGATAGCTCGAAGGAAAGTGTAAGGACTCATGGTTCCCGCACCTTTTTCATTGTCATAAGCCTGCATGAGCATACAACTTTGGTCATTCCAAAATTGTTGCAAAGTCAAAATAATTTCTTGAAATGTTAATTTCTTAGACATTGAATACTCCTTAATAAAAAATGATTTCTTGCGACACGAGTCTGCCTCGTCGATTATACGAGGCAAGACGAGTTAGTACTGCGTCTAGCTCAGGCACTCTAGTGCTGAGCGTGGGGCAGTCCGACTGAAGGAGGTTTCTGCCACTGACGCAGTGGAAAGTCAATTTTTTAGACATTATTTACTCCTTTTTATATAAATTACTTGCGACACGAGTCTGCCTCGTCAATCATACGAGGCAAGACGAGTTAGTACTGCGTCTAGCTCAAGCACTCTAGTGCTGAGCGTGGAGCAGTCCGACTGTAAGGAGGTTTCTGCCACTGACGCAGTAAAATGTTAATTTCTTAGACATTGTTTACTCCTTTAGTTTTTATATTTCTTTTTCAATTAATTTCTGCTGAACAAACCAATTTAACAAGGGAAGAGTTTTATCTGTATTTGCCCATAGATGATAAGAATCGAAGACCGCTTGTACACTACCTAGATTCTCTACCAACTTATCTACTGTCAAAAAGCTGCGCCAGTATTCATAAAAAATACTTGCATAGTTCTTATCATAAGTCGAAGAACCAAAATCATTCAGTGAATGCCAACCATACTTCTTCTGAAAAAGTTCTACGAGAGATTGATTACAATTTTTTTCCGCTTGAAATTCCTCTTCTGTCAAGAAATACTTGCGACTAATATATTCAACCATCCCCTCTTCGAACCAGATATAAGAGTCGTAACCATCAAAATCATCTAAAAAATGCTCCGACCAATGAGCTAGCTCATGTCCTACAATCTGTAAGAGGAAATTTTCAGATAAAGAATGATAGTGACTTTCTATTGCTTGAGTTTGCTGAGAACACTTGTAGTCCATCAACTGATACAAATATAACTCTTTCCAAACAGCTAAATCAGGCGTCATAACCATTCGTCTATTATTTGTATAGGCTGGAACAGCGCTTTCCCTAATAATCTGTGTAGCAGCATTAAAATCTGACCAAATAACGGCTTGCGGTAAATCACAGACTGCAAGTTCATTCTTTAAAAAAGATTGATAATCTTTCAACTTTTCAGTATTTCTTACTACAAAATCACGAAATGTAGCTAGTTGACTATCGTCTTTTACAAGATAAAGGTTTTCCACGTCTCTCCTTTCTTTCACACAATAGACTGAATAAGCAAAAGAACCGCGTCCAACAATCCTAGGTTGATTTAACCTAGGGGCGTCAGAAACGCGGTTCCACCCTAATTTATTACTTCATTGTTTTTGAAAATACTACAGAAAGCGCCAGCACTTTATTTTGCCCTACTTGGCTCCCACTATCCCAAGCTCGCTTGAAGAACGCCATAAGACTTTCTTTCCTGCTGACTATTATATCAAAAATTAGAATAATGTACAATTCTTTTTATGATTTTCTAGAAATCCACATCATCAACTCGTGGAGCACCCGATTGAACAGCAATCGTTTTTAAGGTTTCTCTCTCCTCATGACTCAGTTCAATTCCAAAGCAATCAAGATTAGCTTGAATACGAGAGGTTATGACAGATTTTGGAAGTGGTAGAAATCCTTCTGCCAAGCTCCAGGCCAAGGCTATCTGAGCAACAGACTTTCCGTGATTTGCTGCTATTTCTTGGACTTGCTTGCTATCAAACAGTTCTCCTTGTCCAAAAGGCCCCCAAGCTTCCAATAAAATTCCCTTTTCACGACAGTAAGCTACGACTTGATCTTGATACACACCTGGCGCCAAGCGAACTTGATTGACCGCAGGAACGATAGTTGCAGTTTCAAGCAAGGCATCCAAATGATGGGGAAGAAAATTGCTAACGCCGATAGCACGGATCTTGCCTTCTTGATAGAGGTCTTCCATCGCTCTCCAGACCTCAGCATTTCGGATTTTCCATGCGTCATTTTCTCTAAGCGGTTTTGGATTTGGCCAATGAATCAAATACAGATCCAAATAATCCAAGCCCAACTTCGCTAAAGACTCTGCAAAAGCCTGACGAGCTTGCTCATAGGTTTGTTGGCTATTCCACAGCTTGGTAGTTACGAACAATTCCTCTCGTGGAACTCCGCTATCTTTGATTGCTTGACCAACACTTTCTTCATTCTGATAAATCGCCGCCGTATCAATATGACGATAACCAGCCTTTAAGGCCTCTAACACTGCACGATAAGCTTCTTCCCCATTCTTAGCCTTAAAAGTTCCAAATCCCAATACTGGAATTTCTACTCCATTATTTAATTGATAGGTATTCATATGCTTCTCCTTCTATTTTATTCATCAATTATAGCATAAAACATTTTTTAAGTAGTACTATCTTCTGTAAAAAATAAGTCTGTCAAATATCTAACAGACCTATTTTTTCTTGCTTATTCATCACGACTATAGTACAGCTCATGAGCTTTTAGGCGAGTATTGAGCATCTCTGGTATGGTCACAAAGGTATAACCTTGATTTTTCAAATACTCAATGACCCTTGGCAAGGCATTGACTGTCGGACTGTGAATATCATGCATCAAAACGATAGAGCCGTTAGCTACTTGATGCTGAATTTCTGTCAAAATAGATGCTTCATTTTTACTCTTCCAGTCCAGACTATCCACATCCCACATGATAAAGCTCAAATCCAAGCTATTGCGAATATCATCTGTAATAGCACCATAAGGTGGACGCATGAGTTTAGAACTAGAACCCAGCACTTTAGTTAGCACATCCTCAGTATCAGTAATCTGCTTTTTAGCTTCATCAAGAGAGAGTTGCGAGAGAATCGGATGGCTCCAACTATGGTTTCCAACAACATGACCTTCAGATTTTATCCTCTTCACCAAGTCCTCATTCCCAGAAACATTTTTCCCAAGCACAAAGAAAGTCGCTTTAATATCATATTTAGCTAGGGTCTCTAATACCTGCGGGGTCGTTGCTGGATTTGGACCATCATCAAAGGTTAGAGCGACAACTTTTTGATATTTCTTATCAAAGTAAGATTGGTACAAGGCCGCATCTTTTTCGAGTAAGTACGAAGATTGGATAACATCAAAGAAAGCAGATACTGGCAAGGCTATCTCTTCTAAATTTTCAACCACAGGACTTGGATAAAGGATAATCTGACTATCCTTGTAATCAAAATTCCATGCAGACAAGTCTTGGTCAGAGAAGTTTTTTACAATCTGCTCACTCTGGTCTTGCTCTATTTTTTTATCCTCTATGAAGGAGGTCAACTCTTTTATCAGCTGTTCCTTAGCCTTACTAGCATCTGAAAACAGTTGGTCAAGTGTAAAAGGTTGCCCATCTTCTGTTAAGTGAACCTTTCCTAGACTGGTCTTTTCAGTCTCTTCAACCTTAAAAGCAACTAAATCATAGATTTGTTTGGTCACATTACGATTAACGACTCCCTTTAAACCTGACTCTTCTTGCTCTGTATAGTAGAAAACAAGATTGTCCTTACTTTCTAGCTTGTCCTTAACATCTTGATTTATCAACTCCCTAACAGAGGAAATCACTTTCTCCCCTTGGAGAGGATAATAGGCAATCACTTCGGCTTGCCCCTGACGAAAATGCTCCTTCTGATTTCCCTCACTCAATTGATCATCTTTCTCTTTTTTGAGCGATTCAATCTTTTGCTCAAAACTTTTTTGCTGGTAGATCTTAAAAGCAATAAATCCGCCTAATAGGCAAATAGAAATTGCTAAGATACCAATCAAAGCCAATAATATATGTCTCTTTTTCCCGTGTCTGCCACGTCCCAGTCTACTTTTATTCATATTTATATCATAACAAATTTAAGCAATAATTTCAATGATACAGTTTGGCATTCCACAATTCCTCTAGCAAGCCAAAGCATCTCACATCAACTAGATCAGCCCTATCTGTAGGAACCATCTAGTTTTCTATCTATGGAATTTCTAGTAGATTGAAGCTAGAATAGACACCGTCACTTCTAAAAACATTCTGAGAAATTGATTTATTTTTCCCAGTCGATTTATCCTCAAACATCCCTATACCTCTGATATTTTCTTGATAATACTATATACCCAGACACTTGTAGTTTTACCTTCAGCTAGTAATGTTGACTTTTCTTCTTCAGATAATTTTTTCCGTAAGTAGTCAATCTGCTGAGAAGTAATGTTCTCTTTCCCCATTGCCTTGACAGATTGTATCACCATTGCAGTTAAGGTTGACATATTTGAAATATCTCCATTATTTCTATGCTTAAATTCTATTCTTGCCTTACCAACATTAAAACTGGCATATCTTCCATCTGATATATAGATCCATTTTGCTGGTACCTGCGTAGATAAACCAAGTAAATTAAGGGCTGTGTTTCCCGATGGAGCAATGGTTCAATGATATTTTCTAGCAATAGCATCAGCAACTTCATCCACAGAGGCCATTGCATACTCTCCAATCAGTTCTATATATTTTGGTTTATAATAAATACCTTTCAAAATGCGAGTAACCTTTTTGTCTTTTACAAGACGATTTAATGTACTACGAACAGTTTCATATCCTACAATTTCAAAGAAATCATTTGCTATAAAAACTTGATTCGATTCAAAATTTTCTATCCTGTTTACTATTTCCTGCTTATCGTTCATCTATCACGCCTCCTTTGCACCGAATATGATGCTATTTTTGGTGCAAAAAGTCAAATGAGAGTCATTTTATCAAGAGGGAACAGACCTCTTACAATTTCTTATGTAACATCTCTATCCATTTTTATCCCATTTCTTATTTCAGTAATAGCTTGATTATAAAAATCATGATAGTCAGCCGTATTTATTTCTTTTATATTGTAAAATGAAATAAGAATAGGACGATTCGATCAGGACAGTCAAATTGATTTCTAACAATGTTTTAGAAGTAGAGGCGCACTATTCTAGTTTCAATCTACTATAATAGAAATTACTTTGACTTTCCTGACTGATTTGTTTAGTTCTTATTTCATTCAGATATGCTATGCATTAACCAATAGCGGATACCTACGGAGAACTTGCCACTCAGATGTAGGACCTGCCCATCATACAAAAAAACAGACTTCATCCCACAAAGAGATAAAATCTGTTACTATTTTCTACACGATATTTCCTAATTTTTAATCCAGCAGTTGGTCTACTTGGCTGATGGCTCGCTCGGGTTGCTGGGTAAAGGGCTTGTTGCCAAAAAAATCCAACCACGGCTTGCGAACCTCGTCTTTGCTGGTTTCTCTGTATTTTTTAGGTCTTATTTATGATGCTCTTTCAATAGTTCTTCAAACTCAGCCACAGTCATGCCTAATTGCTCACTCGCAACCTCAGGTGTTAGAAGACCTTGACGAACTAGATTTGCTAAACTTACTTTTAATCCCTGTTCGATGCCTTCAGCTCGTCCACGTTCAATTCCCTGTTCAATGCCCTCAGCTCGCCCACGTTCAAGACCGCGCTCCAGTCCTTGTTCAATTCCTTCCGCCCTAGCAGTTTCTAAGGCATAGTCCTGTGCTAACATGGCTTGTTCTTCTCGCCTGCGTTGTTCACTAAACATTTTCTTATCCTCCTCGGACCAGCTCTTGTAGTCCAGCAGTTGATCTGCTTGGCTGATGGCTCGCTCGGGCTGCTGGGTAAAGGGTTTATTCCCGAAAAACTCTAACCATGGTTTACGAACCTTGTCTTTGCTGGTTTCTCTGTATTTTTTTAGTTCCAAGAAAGCCATCTGAACCAGATGGTTTTCCTGACCGTTATTTGTGATGGTTAAGACCTCACCTGTCGTGTCCTCTCGCATGCTAAAACTGTGGAAAGCCAAATCATCTTGAAAATAATTACTATCCACAATTGCAATAGCGTATACTGGTGCGATGTGTTTGTAGCTCTGGTGAGTATTGCCTTCTTGCTGGCGAATTTTTCAAGATTTTGATGGACCTGACTGCACAGGTAAGCCCATAAACGATTGATGAAAAAATTCTGATGATGGACTTGGATTTCAATGATTACTTGAGTGCCATTATCCAACTCCGCCAAGACGTCTATACTGGTATAGAAATCCTGCGCCGAGTAGGGTAAAGAAGGCAAGACATGAATATTACTTCCCTCTAAAATGGTTACATTTTTGGCTGGCAAGTCCAGCATATCGCGAATAAATTGACAAGTGATTTCTGGGTTACTGAAAATTTTCTTAGCAACCAAGTCATTAGTTGGGCTGATACCCGGATGTCTTAAAATCATCCTTCTCCTCCTTCTATTATAGCACATTTTTTAATCTAATTTACTAGATTTGATGCTTCTATCTATTTATTCGTAAAAGAAAGCTTTTCTTCAGAAGAAAGCTAATCGCTTATTTGAAATTTTTCCCCTCTGTTGGATAGTCCCGTCTATCTATGTTATAATGAAAGAAGGATTTAAAATCAGAAAAGGAGTATTTATGCTTAAATTAGGTATCATTGGCACTGGCGATATCAGCCACCACTTCATAGAAGCAGCCCATGCTAGTGGGAAATACCAGCTGGTCGCAGTCTATTCTAGGAAACTTGAAGCCGCAGCAACCTTTGCTTCTCGCTATCAGGATATCCAACTATTTGATCAATTAGAAGACTTCTTCAAGAGCTCCTTCGATGTAGTCTATATTGCCAGTCCAAACTCCTTGCATTTTGCTCAGGCAAAGGCTACCTTGTCTGCTGGTAAACACGTCATTCTTGAAAAGCCAGCTGTCACTCATCCACAAGAATGGCTAGATTTGAGACATACAGCTGAGAAAAATCACTGCTTTATCTTCGAAGCAGCTCGCAATTACCATGAAAAAGCTTTTACTACTATCAAAAACTTTTTAGCAGACAAACAGATTTTGGGAGCAGATTTCAACTATGCCAAGTATTCTTCCAAAATGCCTAACTTGTTGGCTGGGGAGACACCAAATGTCTTTTCAGACCGTTTTGCTGGTGGAGCTCTTATGGATTTGGGGATTTATCCTCTCTACGCTGCCGTTCGACTCTTTGGAAAAGCTCAGGACGCAACCTATCAGGCTCAACAACTGGACAATAGCATTGACCTAAACGGAGACGGAATCCTCTTTTACACCGACTATCAAGTTCATATCAAGGCTGGGAAAAACATCACTTCCAATCTTCCTTGCGAGATTTACACAACAAATGGAACCTTGACCCTCAACACGATTGAGCATATCCGCTCAGCTATTTTTATCGACCACCAAGGCAATCAAGTCCAACTCCCTATCCAACAGGCTCCTCATACGATGACTGAGGAAGTCGCTGCATTTGCACAGATGATCCAGCAACCAGACCAGACACTCTACCAGAATTGGCTGGATGATGCAGGCTCTGTTCATGAGCTACTATATACCATGCGCCAGACTGCTGGCATTAGATTTGAGGCAGAAAAATGAAAACCAAACTACCGACTGAATGGCAAGAACTGAGTGACCAACTCGGTTTCCAGGAATTCACCCCCATTCAAACTCAACTATTTGAGCCCCTTCTTGCAGGAGAAAATCTTCTAGGAGTAAGCCCAACAGGAACTGGTAAGACCCTAGCTTATCTCCTGCCAAGTCTTCTCAGACTACAAAAGAAAAAAGCCCAGCAACTCTTGATTCTAGCACCAAATACAGAACTTGCTGGACAGATTTTTGATGTATGTAAAACGTGGGCTGAGACTATCGGTTTGACAGCCCAACTCTTCCTATCAGGTTCAAGTCAGAAACGCCAGATTGAACGCCTAAAAAAAGGACCAGAAATTCTAATTGGAACCCCTGGTCGTATCTTTGAACTCATTAAACTGAAAAAAATCAAGATGATGAATGTAGAAACCATCATCTTGGATGAATTTGACCAATTGCTTGATGATTCTCAGATTCACTTTGTTGAGAAAATCACTCACTACGCACCGCGTGACCACCAACTCGTCTATATGAGTGCGACGACTAAGTTTGACCAAGAAAAGATTGCGCCAAACACACGTACCATTGATCTCTCTGACCAAAAACTAGATAACATCCAACATTTCTATATGCAGGTAGACCAACGTCACCGAGTGGATATGCTACGAAAACTAGCTCATGTGGAGGATTTCCGCGGTCTGGTCTTCTTTAACAGCCTATCAGACCTTGGAAGTGCAGAGGAAAAACTACAGTATCGGGATATATTAGCTGTTTCCCTCGCTAGTGATGTTAATGTCAAATTTAGAAAAGTCATCTTAGAAAAGTTTAAAGATAAGCAACTAACCCTACTCCTTGCAACTGACCTTCTGGCTCGTGGAATTGATATCGATAGCCTAGAATGTGTCGTAAACTTTGATATTCCTAGAGATATTGAAACCTACACTCACCGTGCTGGCCGTACTGGCCGTATGGGCAAGGAAGGTTATGTTATCACTCTCGTCACTCATCCAGAAGAACTTAAAAAACTTAAGAAATTTGCGAGCGTACGTGAAATTGTCTTGAAAAATCAAGAACTCTATATTAAATAAAGCCCCATCGCTCTATACACATCCAGTGTATGGAGCTTTTTATAAGCAATTCAATTTTATACTCTTCGAAAATCTCTTCAAACCGCGTCAGCTTCGCCTTGTCGTATGTATGGTTACTGACTTCGTCAGTCTTATCTGCAACCTCAAGACAGTGTTTTGAGCTGACTTCGTCAGTTCTATCTGCAACCTCAAGACAGTGTTTTAAGCTGACTTCATCAGTTCTATCTACAACCTCAAGACCATGTTTTGAGCTGACTTCGTCAGTCTTATCTACAACCTCAAGACAGTGTTTTGAGCTGACTTCGTCAGTTCTATCTGCAACCTCAAAACAGTGTTTTGAGCTGACTTCGTCAGTCTTATCTACAACCTCAAAACAGTGTTTTGAGCAGCCTGCGGCTAGCTTCCTAGTTTGCTCTTTGATTTTCATTGAGTATTAGTTCAATATCTGAAAAAAAGAACCTTGCAAAGCAAGATTCTTTTAGTGTCTGACTTAAATAATTGTTCTTCTGGGAACTAAATCGAATT
>NZ_VMLA01000066.1:0-7348 GCF_013276425.1 Streptococcus sp. 3874
CTCTTGGGAAAGGGGAACTGATGAGAATCACAACAGGCTCATTCGGAGATGGTTACCTAAGGGAACTAAGAAAACGACTCCCAAAGAAGTCGCATTCATCGAAAATTGGATTAATAACTATCCTAAAAAATGCTTGAACTACAAATCACCCAGAGAAGACTTCTTCATGGCTAACTTGAACTTGAAATTTGGCAAAAGAGAATCAAGATTACTCCTGATTCTCCATTTTTATGCAATATCAAATTTCAATTGGCCTGCTTTGACACCAATCTTAAGTGTGCTGCCTGCCACCAAATCTCCCTTAAGAAGAAGTTCTGCCAACTTGTCTTCCACTTCTGTTTGCAGGGTTCTGCGAAGTGGACGAGCTCCCATCTCTGGGTCATATCCTTGATTTGCCAACAATTTCAGTGCAGAAGCTTGTAATTTCAAGTCAATGCCTTTTTCAGCCAAACTTGCCACTAAAGGTTTGACCATAATCTTCACCACTTCCTGCATATGGTCACTAGACAGGCTATGGAAGACCACCTTTTCATCAATACGGTTGATAAACTCAGGTCTATAAGCCTTTTTCAGCTCTTCAAACATGCGTTTTTCCATATTTTCCTGGTCAAAACGAATATCCTTAGCTCCAAAACCGACGGTCTTGTCATCCCGAAGGGCTGTCGCACCAAGGTTTGACGTCATGATGATAATGGTATTTGAAAAGTCAACCTTGCGGCCCTTGCTATCGGTCAAGACACCATCATCCAAGACCTGCAAGAGCACATTAAAGATATCTGGGTGGGCCTTCTCTACCTCGTCAAAAAGGAGAACGGAATATGGTTTGTTGCGAACCTTCTCGGTCAACTCCCCACCTTCTTCATAACCCACATAACCCGGAGGAGCTCCATTGAGACGGCTGGCTGCAAATTTCTCCATATACTCACTCATATCAAAGCGGATAAGGGCTGATTCGTCATCAAAGAGAACTTCTGCCAAAGCCTTGGCCAATTCGGTCTTCCCGACACCTGTGGGTCCTAGGAACATAAAAGAACCAATCGGACGCTTGTGACTGCGAATCCCTGACTGATTGCGGCGAATAGCACGGCTAATACTTGAAACAGCTTGATCTTGACCGATGACACGTTTGTGCAGTTCAGCTTCCAGATTCAGGTATTTCTTGGCATCAGTCTGAGTCAGTTTTTGGACTGGAATGCCTGACAAACGACTCAAGGTGGTCAAAATATCAGCCTCTGTCACCAAGTCTTTATAGACAGGCACTTCCTCTTCTTTTGCGATTAGCTGGGCTGCCTGTTTCCACTTGCCATCCATCAAGGCCTTGTCAGCTGGACTCAAGCCTGAATCGTCTGCTTTTACATGCTTAGCCTTATTTTGCACTGTTGCTGCTGCTTCATCTAAGAGGTCGATAGCAGAGTCTGGCAAATGGCGACTAGTCAAGTAACGATGGGCCATCTTAACGGCTGTTTCGACCGCTTCATCTGTGATTTGCACACGGTGATGTTTCTCATAAGTCGCCTTCAAGCCTTGCAAAATGGCCATGCTGTCTGCCACACTTGGCTCTTCAATCGTCACTTTAGCGAATCGACGAGAAAGGGCCGCATCTTTTTCGATGTGTTTTTGGTATTCTTCCTGAGTGGTGGCACCAACCGTTCTCAAAGTTCCACGCGCCAAGGCTGGCTTCAAAATATTGGCCGCATCCAGAGTCGAGTCAATCCCGCTACCAGAACCCATGATAGTGTGGAGTTCATCGATAAAGAGGATGACTTGGCCATCTTCTTCAATATCCTTGATGATATTGTTCATGCGTTCTTCAAAGTCACCACGGAAGCGTGTCCCTGCCACGACATTCATCAAATCCAGCTCTAACACGCGCATCTTAGCCATTTCCGCAGGCACATCTCCACTAGCAATACGCTGGGCAAGACCAAGCGCCAGAGCTGTTTTTCCGACACCAGCATCCCCAACCAAGACAGGGTTGTTCTTAGTCTTACGGCTCAAGATTTGAATCATACGTGAGATTTCCTTATCCCGACCGATGACTGGTTCTAACTTGCCAGAACGCGCTTGCTCTGTCAAATCATGCGTATAGTCCTCGAGACCACCACTCGGAGTCTGCGGCATGCCCATCATATTGGCCATAGAATTTTGTTTGTCAGCCACAGTACGATGGCGTTGACGTAAAGCCTTGAGGTCTTCACGAGTCCAACCTGCCCGTTCTTCTAAATTTCGACGAAGAGCAGCAATCTTAACCTGATCTTTCTTGTCTTCATAAGAAAAACCAGCCCTCTCCAAGATACGAGTCGCCAAGGCATTGCCATCATGCAAAATCGCATAGAGGACGTGCTCCGTCCCTAGCACCTTAGCATGGACCACTGACGCTACATACTCTGCTTCGTCAAAAAGAACCTGCAAACGATGGGAGAACGGCAACTCCGTAAAAGTTTCATCCTGGCTATAGTCCGTTTCAGTCAGTTCCAAAGCGACTTCTTCTAAACGGTCCATCTCATATGGATAATCATTTAAAGTCGCCCCTGCCACACTATAACTGTGATTGGACATGGCAATCAACAAGTGCCAAGACTCTAGGTAACCAGCTCCAAAATGACCAGCAACCATGTAGGCACTTTCGATACATTCATTCAATGCTTTTGAATAGTTCATCTTACTTCCCTTTTCTATCTACCTCTTGTATGACCTGGCGTAGCATGTTTGCACGAAGGACTGGAGCTTCTTCTCCTAGAACGCGATCCAAAGCTACTGATACTAGCAAATTCATCTCTTGCTTGGTCATCAATTCCTGCTCAACCAAAAGCTGGAGAATATCCTCATAAGTTTCTTGACTAACTCGCTCACCAATCGAATAAAGAAGCTCTCGGAGCATTTCATGATGACTAGAAAACTCAATCCGTCCTATACGAATATAACCTCCGCCACCACGCTTACTTTCAACCAAGTAGCCTCTACTTTCCGTAAAGCGTGTCTTGATCACGTAGTTAATCTGACTAGGAACAACCTGGAAGGTATCTGCCAACTGACTTCGTTGCAACTCCACGATACCAGATTGATCTAAAATCGCCTTGATGTAGGCCTCAATATGATCCGATGTATTTTTAAATCTCATTACAAACCCACCTCTCTTTGAACCTTGACTATCTTTGACTATTATACCGAAATTTTCTCATTTTTAAAAGAAAAAGGGCGCTGGTAAAGGATAATCTTCACCAACTCCCTATTTTTCTACTTATCTAAGCCTAATTCTGCCAAGATTTGACGTTTGTAGGCAATCTTTTGGACTTCCTTGTCCTCATCTTCAGACCAATCTAGTTTAATTTCTGAAACAATCTGCCCAGGGCGATTTTTCAAGATATAGATGCGATCGCTGAGATTGAGGGCCTCTTCGATACTATGCGTGATGATCAGGGTCGTCAATTGCAACTGCTTGTGAATTTCAAGGTACCAAGCGTGGAGTTCCATCTTGGTCATCTCATCCAAGGCGCTAAAGGCCTCATCTAAGAGAAAGAGCTTGTGCCCGAAAAGGTAAGTTCGAAGCAAGGCCACACGCTGGCGCATCCCCCCACTAAGTTCATGGGGATACTTGTCTCGTACAGCTGTCAACTGAAAAGTAGCAAGGATTTCATCCGCCCGAGCAATGGCTTCCGCCTTATCCACCTTTTGAATCAAGAGGGGCAGGATAATATTACCAAGCACCGTCTTGTGCTCCAAGAGCAGATCCTTTTGCAACATATAACTCACGCGCCCCTTGGGATTTTCTTCACCATCAAGGACAATTCTCCCTGACTGAACTTCTAAAATCCCCGCAATTAAGTTGAAAAGCGTAGTCTTACCAACACCACTTGGGCCTAGGATGGAAACCACTTCACCTGAAGTGACTTTCAGATTGATATCCTCTAAAATCCTCTCCTGACCATAGGCATAACTGACGTGTTCTAGTCTTATTTCTGTCATTATTTCACAAATTCGTTGGTGAAGCCTTTGTCTGTCAAGTCTTCTTTAAGGATACCATTTTCTTTATCCCATTTGTAGAAAGCATTCCAGCGAGCTGCGTCAAATTGACCCCATTTTTCCTTGTCGCTTGCGTATTCTTTTGACAAGTATTTTTGAGATTCAATGACAAAGTCACGTTTTTCCTTGAGTTCAGGTGCATTTTTGATGAGGATATCAGCTGCTTCTTCTGGATGCTCCATAGCATATTGGTAACCTTTTTTGATGGCTTGGATGACTTTACGAGCTTCTTCTTTGTTATCTTTCAGATAGTCGTTGTTTGCGATGATAACTGGTGAATAGTAGTCAAACTCCTTGACATAGTCTTTCAAATACATGAAGTTAGCATCTACACCTTGAGATTTAGCAAGTATACCATCCCAACCGTAGTAAATCCAAGCAGTGTCAAAGACACCATTGGCAATAGGTGTGATAGAGTTTGAGTCGTTATTTGGTACTTTTTCTACCTTCTCAAAGTCCCCACCTTGTGATTCTACCAATGTTTTCAACATAGCAAGTTCAGTTGGGTCATTCCAAGTCCCGTATTTCTTACCAACTAAGTCTTTTGGACTGCTTACATTGTCAGATTTACGTGAGATGATTCCTGATGTATTGTGTTCAACAATAGCTGCAACGGCAGTGATTCCTGCTCCTTTTTCCAATTTTTTAGCCATGTAGTCTTGGAAATACACTGCAAATGGTGCCTTACCATTGATAACCAAGTCAGATGAGCTTTCTTCTGGTGGCAATTTCAAATCAACATCCACTCCAGCTTCTTTGAAATAACCTTTTTCCTTGGCAACATATAGCCCTGTGTGGTTAGTATTTGGTGTCCAGTCTAGGATAAAGTCGATCTTCTTGAGTTCTGCCTCTTTGTTATCCTTAGAAGCAGTTCCTTGACCACAAGCTACAAGCACGACAGCTACAAGAGCTGTTAAAACAGTTAAAAACACTTTCCATGTTTTCTTCATTTTGATTTCCTCTTTTCTTTTTTGAAACATTCTTATTCTACGAACGTTTCCATTTAATAACATATTTTTCACTGACATCAACCAGCTTCATACCGAGAAGACTGATAATCGATACCAGAATAATAATAGCAAACATGGTATCATACTGAAACAGTTTCTTGGACTGAATCATGTAGACACCTAGTCCTTCAAAGCCTCCCAACCACTCAGATACCACTGTTGTGATAAAGGCGTAGGAGACACTGACCCTCAGACCTGCATAAAAGTAAGGCAGGCTGACTGGAATTTTAAAATGCCACAGGATTTGCCAAGGCTTGGCCCGCATCAGACTAAACAAGGTCAGCATATCCTTGTCACAATGCCTAAAGCCGTCCAAAATACTGACGATGATAGGAAAAGTTGTTGTCAAGATAATCAAGACAATCTTGGGCAGAATCCCATAACCTAGCCACAAGACCAGAATAGGGGCTATGGCAATGGTCGGGATAGTCTGAACAACCACCATCATAGGGTAAATCAGGTCATTGAGCCAAGTCAAACTATCCATGAGCACAGCCATGAGACAGGCAATCAAGACTCCCAAAATCAGCCCCAGTAAAGCCACTCTCAAAGTCGCCCAGCTATGGTGCCAGAGAAATTCTCTATCACGCACAAAAGACTGGAGGATTTCAAGAGGTGTCGGCAGGATAAACTTGGGGAGAAGTTTAAGAAAACCTGCTAACTGCCAGATTGACAAGACTCCCAGAAAACCCAATAGACTAATGTGTCGTCTCAGCATACTTTTCAAGCTTCTCATCAATACTTAAAATCTCTCCTACATTTATTTTGACATTGGCAAAGACATTATCTGCCTCCTGCCCTGCCACTTCCAGCGCTTCTTTTAGAATGCGCATAAGCTCATCAAACTCCCCTTCCAAGACCGTTTCAAATGGTGTCACCACCATGGTCACTTCTTGAGCTTGCAGATAAGCAATGACCTGATCAATAACAGCTATCCGATCAATCCCCTGTGCTAGGGGTAAAACTTGCAAGGCGATGCTTGCTTTCATAAAAACCTCCTCTTCTCGTTTTCCTTTGACAAAAAGAAAAACCTTTACCATATATGGAAAAGGTGCAAAATCAGACTAAGTATCGTTCCCTCCGCTGGCATTACCCAGATCAGGTGCGGTCGAAGTTTAACACTTCCTCTCAGACTGTACACAGACTCCCATATATTATATGTATATATGATAGCGCAAAATAAGAAAAATGTCAAGGAAATTGCTTAATCGAGTAGGGGATAATCTTTAGCCCCTCTCACACCACCGTACGTGCCGTTCGGCATACGGCGGTTCAACTAACTTTTAACGCATGTCGTTCAAGGTAATAATCCAAACACGAAACCAGTCCACGTTTTTCAAGGACTGGTTTTGATATAGCACGTTTAGTACCGACTTCTGAGCTACTAATTGATAATGGTCACCCCAGCCAGATACCTTATCTGCTATCCATTTAGGAACTCCTAACTTAAGCAATCCCCATAGTCGTCTCGATTTCTTCTTCCATTGCTTCCAGATAATCACTCGTAGGCGAGTACGCAAGCGCTCATCTATGCTGGTGACAATACTTTCCATATTTCCCAATGAGAAATAGTTTATCCATCCTCGAATGGACAAATTCAGTTGTTCAATACGTCTTGTTAGGTCTATACTCCATTTCCTCTGTGTTAGTTTCTTCAATTTAAACTTAAATCTCCGAACACTATCTTGATGGGGACGACTTTTCCAACCATCTGATGATTTCCAGAACCCAAAACCTAAGTATTTCAGCTCTCTTGGTCTGGTAATCTTAGTCTTGGTCATATTTACTTTCAAACCTAGCCGTTTCTCAATAAAACGACTGACTGAATACATCACACGCTTAGCGGCTGCCTCGCTTCCGACCGTCATCACACAATCATCTGCGTAGCGCACAAATCGAAGTCCCCTCTTTTCTAATTCCTTGTCCAATTCATTAAGCATGATATTGGATAAGAGAGGAGATACATTTCCTCCCTGTGGTGTGCCAACTAGCGTTTTATGACGTTGACCGTTAATGATAACACCTGAATGAAGATACTGACGAATCAAGGATTCCCTATCTCCGTCTTCGATTATGTTATGTACTAAGGACATCAATCTATCTTGAGGAACCCTATCGAAAAATTTCTCTAGGTCTATATCCACTATCCACTCATAGCCGTCATTTAAGTACTCTAAGAGCTTGAACAATGGCTTGTTGGATTATCCTATCCATCACTGTCGGAATCCCAAGCTGAAGGACACCTCCATTGGGTTGGGGGATTTCAACTCGCAGGACTGATTGAGGTTTGTATTTCCTCTGTTTTATCAGCTCCT
>NZ_VMLA01000067.1:0-33438 GCF_013276425.1 Streptococcus sp. 3874
TGAAACTAAGCAACTATATTACCTAAAAGACTCAGGTGCTATGTTAACAGGCTGGGTGAAAGATAGCAGATCTTGGTATTACCTTGCTTCAACTGGTAAGATGCTTCACAACACCTATACACCTGGTGGTTACTGTGTAGATACCGGTGGCGCTTGGAAATAATCTAAAGTATACATTTTATTCCTTCAGCTATTAGTGTACATGCTCAGACTAAATGTTATCAGAGCTACAAAAAAACTAGATAATAATACGAAAAGCGAATCGAAACAATGAATTCTGTTTTGTTCGCTTTTTGTTTCAATCTGTGTCATTACGATATTTTCATTTAATTGTATATCCCCCAAAAATTTACATTTTTATATGAAGTATTTTAGATAAAAGCAAACGCTAAATCATATCCTCAAAAAAACAGGTTTAGAACATTTGAAAAATCGAACGCTCAGCAATGATAGTCTGTCTGGTGGCGAGAAACAACGCCTAGAAATCGCCCGCGCCCTCTACCATGATAGCCAACTCATCTTAGCAGACGAGATTAAGGCCAATCTTGACTCGGAAAATAGCAGAAAAATTAGCGACTTGCTCTTCTCCCTACCTCAAACAGTCATAGAAGCCATTCACCACTACACAGAAGAGGACTTAAAAAACTACGACCAAGTCATTCACTTAAGCAAAGAAAAGTAATATTCTTCGAAAATCGCTTCAAACTATGTCAGTTTGACCTACAACCCCAACACTTTACTTTGAGTAACATGCAGCTGACTTCCTAGTTTGTTCTTTAATTTTCATTATCCCTTGTTTATTTCCTTGAAATTTTCTGAAAAAAGAGTAAACTGGTATTCAAGAAGTCTATTTCGTGGAGTTTAGGATGAAATTATATGTTCAATTAATGATTCTCTTTGTGATTTCTCTAATCGGAGAGGGGATTTCCAGTTTCTTTCATTTGCCCATCCCAGGCAGTATTATCGGCTTGATTATTCTCTTTCTATCCCTACAATTCAAATGGTTGAGAACTAGGCATGTCAACATGGTGGGGAATTTCTTGCTGGCCAATATGACCATTCTCTTTTTGCCGCCAGCAGTAGGAATCATGGAAAAGTTTGATGTGATTGCTCCCTATCTCCTACCCATTGTTTTGATTGTCTTTTTTGCAGCAGTTGTCAATATTATCCTCATAGCCTTGGTAGTTCAGTTTATCAAACGACGGTTTGAGGGAGATTATGAGAAAGGAGATGCCAAATGAGTGAATTTGTTTCCAATCCCCTATTTGGGCTTGCCCTGTCTATCCTAGCTTATCTAGTGGGGATGTTGATTTACAGACGTTTTCCTCATCCATTGACAACGCCCCTGCTTTTGTCGGCTATTTTTATCATTATTTTTCTTAAGGTGATGGGTATTTCTTATCAAGATTACTACCAAGGTGGGGTTTATCTGAACAACTTGATTGTCCCGTCGACAGTGGCTTTGGGGATTCCGATTTACAAGAGTTTTCATTTGATGAAGCACCATGCTCGGAGTATTCTCTTTGGTAGTCTGCTAGCAGTAGTTGTCAATACCTCTTTCACAGCCCTTGTGGCCAAAATCTTTGGTATGGACTTTTTCCTAGCCATTTCTCTCTTTCCCAAGTCAGTAACAACCGCCATGGCAGTGGGAATCACAGAAAAATTGCAAGGTCTGACGACCGTGACCTTGGTGGTAGTCGTGGCAACTGGGATTTTAACCAGTGTCATCGGACCAACCCTTTTGAAGTGGTTGAAAATTGACGACCCAGTAGCTGTTGGTCTTTCCCTTGGAGGAACAGGCCATGCAGTTGGAACAGGAACAGCCTTCCGATACGGCTCTGTAGCAGGAGCCATGGGTGGTTTGGCTATCGGTGTCACTGGTATTCTCTATGTCTTTGTCAGCCCCATCGTAGCTAGTTTGATATTGAGTTAATACTCTTCGAAAATCTCTTCAAACCGCGTCAACGTCGCCTTGCCGTAGGTATAGGTAACTGACTTCGTCAGTCTTATCCACAACCTCAAAACACTGTTTTGAGCTGACTTCGTCAGTTCTATCCACAACCTCAAAACACTGTTTTGAGCAGCCTGCGGCTAGTTTGCTCTTTGATTTTCATTGAGTATAAAAAGCAAGGAATTCGAGCAATCTCATTATGGTAGTGACATGGGGGTCTAACTTCTCATATTTATACATTTCTCCAATCAGTTAGTTGATTACAACCGAGATTTTCTATACTCTCCTTATAAGATTTTCGCATAAGATGAGACAGCACACGCTGAAGACGTCTATGTTATTTAGATTTAATGCAATCTTTTCAAAGAGTTTTGATAATCTATATTTCTTATTTAGTTTAGTTGATTTCATATCACTATACTATAATGCTTATCCAAATGATGACACTATCAAAACACCCTATTATTGGATGCTTACGAAACAGATTTTTATACTCTTCAAACCACGTCAGCTTGTCCTTAGTGTGTATACGTTACTGACTTGGTCAGTTCCTCAACCTCAAAACTATGTTTCGAGGAGCCTTCCGCTAACTTCCCAGTCTGATTTTCATTGAATATTAACGATACTTTATCACATAAAGAGGCTGGATGAAAAGTCTTCACAATCAAAAAACGCATCCTATCAAGTTGAGTCCTGATAGGATGCGTTTTTATATTATTGAAATTTTGTTACAGACCGATAAGAGTTCTATCATAATCAATAAATAAAGTGATGGGAAATAAGAATTGCACACCCTGGTTTTGGAATTCAAATCAATTTATAAGAATGTTTTAGAAGCAATATTATCTTATTCCAGATTCAGTTCACTATACAATTGAGTTCTCAAGCAACCTGTTTACATAATGTGTGCATAATTAGGTTCGTGATTCCACTCTTTTTATCTCTAAAAAACCTCGCTTTCGCGAGGCTCTTCTATTTATAAGATAAGGCACGTTTAAATGTTTTCCAAATCCCTAAATCATCTGTTTGAAGGACTAGGCTGGCATACATGCGTCCGATAAATCCTGTTGCTACCACCGCAAAAATCACTGTAATAGCAAGTGAAATCCATGCTTCTACTCCCCCTGCATAGCCATTAATAGTTCGAAATGGCATAAAGAAGGTCGAAATAAAGGGAATATAAGAACCAATCTTCAAGATGAGATTGTCACCAGCTGCACCTAGAGCTGTCACTCCAAAAAAACCACCCATAATCAAAATCATCAAAGGCGACAAGGCTTTTCCTGAGTCCTCAGGACGAGAAACCATAGAACCTAGAAAGGCAGCCAAGACGACGTACATAAAGAGACTGACCAAAATAAAGAACAAGGTATTCAGTGAGAAAGCATCTCCCAAGTGATCCAAAATACCAGACTGAGCCAAGAATGGCAAATCTTTAAAGAGTAGAATGGCTGCCAGACCACCTACCACATAAATCCCGATATGCGTTAAAATCACCAGAAACAGAGCCATCATCCGCGCATAGAAATAGTGACTAGCCCTTATGCTAGAAAAGACGACTTCCATAATTTTGGTGCCTTTTTCACTGGCAACTTCCTGAGCTGTTACACCCGCATAGGTAATCAGAATCATATAAAGAAAGAATCCTAAGGCGCCTGCTGCAATTGTTTGAATAAACTTTTTATTTTCCTTGGCTTCATCAATCTTTTCTGTGAATTGAATTGTCTGCGCTAAGCGTTTTTCCTGCTCTTGAGACAAGGAAGCAGTTGAACGATTAAGCTGATTTTGCAGTTCATTGAGTGTATCTGTAACTGCAAATTTAATTCCATTTTCAAGCGACGTTTCGCCATGATAAACTGCCTTCAAGACACTATCCTCTTGGTCAATAGTCAGATAGCCTTTTAATTTTTCATCTTTAATCGCTTCTTTGGCACTTGCTTCGTCTTTGTAGTCAAAATTAACACCATTTACATTCTTCAGTCCTTCTGCTACAGATGGCACTGTTGTCACTACTGCCACTTTATCATTTTTAGCCATTGAAGAGCCTTGGAGATAAGCAATTCCTCCAGAGATTCCTAAAAAGAGGAACGGTGAAATCACCATAAAGAAGAAACTCCACGATTTGACATGTCTAAGATAGGTTTCCTTGATTACAACCCACACATTTCCCATACTTCCACTCCTGATTCTAGTTTAAAGATTTCATCGATAGTTGGCGCTTGTTGGTCAAAGGTTGCGATATATTGCCCTTGAGTCAAGATTGGGAAGAGTTCTCTACCAGCACTCTCATCCTCCAAGATCAATTTCCAACTACCTTGTTTGGTCAAGCTCACCTGTTTGACATGAGGAAGGTTTTCCAATTCTTCCTTGCTTCGTTCACTTGAAACAAAGAGACGTGTTTTCCCGTATTGATTTCGGACATCCTGAACTGGTCCATGCAAGACCACACGGCCATCTCGGATCATGAGAATATCGTCACAAAGCTCCTCGACGTTGGTCATGACATGGTCAGAAAAGATAATGGTTGCCCCACGTTCTTTTTCTTGAAAAATGACTTGCTTGAGCAATTCTGTATTGACTGGGTCCAATCCACTGAAAGGCTCATCCAAGATAATCAAGTCTGGCTCATGAATCAGAGTAATGATGAGCTGAATCTTCTGCTGATTTCCTTTTGACAGACTCTTAATTTTATCTGTCAGCTTCCCTTTCACTTCCAACCTCTTCATCCATTGAGGGAGTTTTTCCTTGATTTCCTTGGCATCCATGCCTTTTAGAGTCGCCAAATAGCGAACTTGCTCAAGGACTGTCAATTTAGGCATGAGACTGCGTTCTTCAGGCAGATAACCAATCCGAGCATAGGTCTCCTGACGAATATCCTGACCATCCAGACCGATTTCTCCCTGGTATTCTAAAAACTTCAAAATACTGTGGAAAATCGTTGTCTTCCCAGCACCATTTTTTCCTACTAATCCCAAAATACGACCTGGTCGCGCTTGAAAGTCAATACCAAACAAAACTTGCTTGGATCCAAAACTTTTCTCTAGACTTCTTACTTCTAGCATCTTTCACCTCCGAAATTTCTTTCACTCATTATACTCCTTTTTGATAGCCTTTACAATGTTTTTTGTCCATTTTTAGAAGACTAATGCTATGTAAAATATGGCATGGAGCACTTTTATACTCAATGAAAATCAAAGAGCAAACTAGGAAGCTAGCCGTAGGCTGCTCAAAGCACAGCTTTGAGGTTGCAGATAGAACTGACGAAGTCAGTAACTATATCTACAGCAAGGCGAAGCTGACGTGGTTTGAAGAGATTTTCGAAGAGTATTAGTGATAAATCCATTATACAGTAGCAAACTTAATTTATCCACTCTGCTCCTCAACTGTCAGTTTTTGGTCCTGAATTGTTATTTGAGTAAGTTCTTTTTCCTCATAAAATTTTCTTCCTCTAAAACTTCTGGAAAAAAACAGATAATTTCTTGACAACATTTTTTATAAGAAACAAGTTCATCTGTCATTTCAAGCAGGAGTAATCCTTTATCTACTAATGGACGGAACGGAATTCAATCGCTTGTCTGATGTGTTTTCTAAGGAACATATCTACTATGCACATCCCTATACCTCTTGGGAAAGGGGAACTAATGAGAATCACAACAGGCTCATTCGTAGATGGTTACCTAAGGGAACTAAGAAAACAACTCCCAAAGAAGTCGCATTCATCGAAAATTGGATGAACAACTATCCTAAAAAATGCTTGAACTACAAGTCGCTCAGAGAAAACTTCTTGATGACTAACTTGAACTTGAAATTTAGCAATAATTCATTCACCATCTAACTATATTTAGTAATTATTTCAGAACTGATTAATATTAAAATTAACTAACGATTCAAAGGATTCATACTAGACATAAATTACATCCATCAGATAGAGACTCTTATTATTTTTAGATTTTAGCTTTTCTAGCTTCAGAATACATCTAAACTTTAGAGAAGATGACTATTCGAAAGCTCGAATGCCTCAAAATTATCTCAGATAAGCTATTCGAAACTTAGAATACTTGTAAATTTATGGAATTACGATTATTCTAAACTTAGAATGCATATAACCTTTAGTTGACAGACCTGTTCTAAGTCTCGAAGGCCTGTATTCCCATCTATTTCTCATCAAAAACACTCTTTCCCCCTTTCTCCTCCAAAATATGGTATAGTAGAAATATACTATCTATGAGGAGTTTACATGTCACAGGATAAACAAATGAAAGCTGTTTCTCCCCTTCTACAGCAAGTTATCAATATCTCATCGATTGTCGGTGGGGTTGGGAGTTTGATTTTCTGTATTTGGGCTTATCAGGCTGGGATTTTACAGTCCAAGGAAACCCTCTCTGCCTTTATCCAGCAGGCAGGTATCTGGGGACCACCTCTCTTTATCTTTTTACAGATTTTACAAACGGTCGTCCCTATCATTCCTGGAGCCTTGACATCGGTTGCTGGGGTCTTTATCTACGGCCACATCATCGGTACGATCTACAACTATATCGGCATCGTGATTGGCTGTGCCATTATCTTTTATCTGGTGCGCCTCTATGGGGCTGCCTTTGTCCAGTCTGTCGTCAGCAAGCGCACCTATGACAAGTATATCGGCTGGTTGGATAAGGGCAATCGTTTTGACCGTTTCTTTATCTTTATGATGATTTGGCCCATTAGTCCAGCTGACTTTCTCTGTATGCTGGCTGCCCTGACCAAGATGAGTTTCAAGCGCTATATGACCATCATCATTCTGACCAAGCCCTTTACTCTCGTGGTTTATACCTACGGTCTGACCTATATTATCGACTTTTTCTGGCAAATGCTTTGACACTTAAAAAATCCGTTTGGTTTCCCAAGCGGATTTTGTGCTTTATTTTGAAACTTCTTTTGCAAGGACAAAGTTCCCAAGAGTAGCAGAACCATTTCCTGCGACTGCTGGCGTCACGATGTAATCACGCACATCAGGTACTGGTAGGTAACCATTGAGAAGAGATGTAAATTTCTCACGGACACGGTCCAGCATGTGTTGTTGAGCCATGACTCCTCCACCAAAGACAATCACGTCTGGGCGGAAAGTCACTGTCGCATTGACCGCAGCTTGAGCGATATAGTAGGCTTGGACATCCCAAACAGGGTTATTGAGTTCAATATTTTCCCCACGTACACCTGTACGAGCTTCCAAACTTGGACCAGCTGCATAGCCTTCCAAACATCCCTTATGGAAAGGACAAACACCCTTAAACTCTTTTTCAATATCCATTGGGTGTCTAGCCACATAGTAATGACCCATTTCAGGATGACCCACACCGCCGATAAACTCACCACGTTGGATGACACCTGCACCGATACCTGTACCGATTGTGTAGTAAACCAAGTTTTCGATACGACCACCAGCATTATTACGGGCAACCACTTCACCATAGGCAGAGCTGTTTACGTCTGTAGTGAAGTACATTGGCACGTTTAGGGCGCGACGAAGGGCACCAAGCAAGTCCACATTTGCCCAGTTTGGTTTTGGAGTCGTTGTGATAAAGCCATAAGTTTTTGAGTTTTTGTCAATATCAATCGGACCAAATGAACCAACTGCAAGACCAGCAAGGTTGTCGAATTTTGAGAAGAACTCAATGGTTTTATCGATTGTTTCGATTGGAGTTGTTGTTGGAAATTGTGTTTTTTCTACAACGTTAAAGTTTTCATCACCGACAGCACAGACAAACTTTGTACCGCCCGCTTCCAAGCTTCCATATAATTTTGTCATGATAAACCTCTTGTTTTTATTTTCTTTATTATAGCATATTTCGAAAGTCTAAATTTCTCTATTTTTTAGATTTTCCTCTGTAAATCTTACCATTCAAGCAAAAACGAACAAACATGTCATTTGTTCGTTTTCATTTAGCTAGGAAAGATTAAGCTTTCACTTCGATAAGAGCATCCCCCTTCGCAACTGAACCTGTTGCGACTGGAGCTACTGAAGAGAAGTCAGCTGTGTTTGTAACGATAACCATTGTTGTATCATCAAGACCAGCTGCAGCGATTTTGTTTGAGTCAAATGTTCCAAGAACATCGCCTGCTTTCACCTTGTCACCTTGGGCAACTTTTGCTTCAAAACCGTCACCATTCATAGATACAGTGTCAATACCAACGTGGATCAAGACTTCAGCACCATTAGTTGTTTTCAAACCAAAGGCGTGTCCTGTTGCAAAGGCGATTGAAACTTCAGCATCAGCTGGTGCATAGACCACACCTTGGCTAGGTTTCACAGCGATACCTTGTCCCATAGCTCCACTTGAGAAGACTGGGTCATTGACATCAGCAAGAGCTACAACGTCACCAACGATAGGAGTTACAAGTGTTTCATTTTGAAGAGCTGCTGGAATGTTACCAGTTGTTTCTTCTTGGACCAAACGTTCTGTCGCTACTTCAGTAGCAACTTCTTTTTCATCCTCATAACCAAACATGTAAGTAAGAGCAAAACCAAGTGCAAATGATACGCCTACCATAAGAAGGTATTGGGCAAGTTGTCCGTTACCAACATAAAGCATTGTACCAGGGATGATGGTGATGCCACTACCATTACCAGCAAGTCCAAGGATAGAAGCCAATCCACCACCGATTGCACCAGCAATCAATGAGAGGAAGAATGGTTTACGGAAGCGCAAGTTCACCCCGAAGATAGCAGGCTCTGTAATACCGAGGAAGGCAGAAAGAGCAGCTGGGAAAGCAAGTGTTTTCAGTTTTGGATTTTTAGTTTTAACACCAACCGCAACAGTCGCAGCACCTTGAGCTGTCATAGCCGCAGTGATGATAGCGTTGAATGGGTTAGCATGGTCAGCAGCAAGCAATTGCACTTCAAGCAAGTTGAAGATGTGGTGCACACCTGACACGACGATCAATTGGTGAACCCCACCAATCAAGAAACCACCAAGACCAAGTGGCAAGCCAAGAATTGCTTTTGTACCAATAAGGATATAGTTTTCAACAATGTGGAAGACTGGTCCGATGACAAAGAGTCCAAGGATAGACATGACCAAAAGTGTCACAAATGGTGTTACCAAGAGGTCAATGACATCTGGAACGACCTTGCGGACAGCTTTTTCAAATTTTGCTCCGACAACCCCGATGATGAAGGCTGGAAGAACGGAACCTTGCAAACCAACAACAGGGATGAAACCAAAGAAGTTCATAGCCGTTACTTCACCACCTGAAGCGACTACCCAAGCGTTTGGAAGTGAGCCAGAAACAAGCATCATACCAAGAACGATACCAACGGCAGGATTTCCACCGAATACACGGAAGGTTGACCACACAACCAAACCTGGCAAGATGATGAAGGCTGTATCTGTCAAGATTTGTGTGTAAGTTGCAAAGTCTCCTGGAAGTGGCATTTTAAGAGCATTGAAAAGACCACGCACACCCATGAAGAGACCTGTCGCTACGATAACTGGGATGATTGGAACGAAAACGTCACCGAAAGTACGGATAGCACGTTGGAACCAGTTCCCTTGTTTAGCAGCTTCTGCTTTCATGTCATCTTTAGATGATGTTGGTAAACCAAGTGCAACAACTTCATCGTACATTTTGTTTACTGTACCAGTACCAAAGATGATTTGGTATTGACCTGAGTTAAAGAAAGCACCTTGAACTTTTTCCAAGTTCTCAATCACTTCTTTATTGATTTTTCCTTCATCTTTGACCATGACACGAAGACGAGTCGCACAGTGAGCTACACTGTTGACATTTTCACGTCCACCCAAGGCATCGATGACTTTTTTTGCAATTTCCTGATTGTTCATTTGCAAAAATCTCCTTATATAAAATTTTGTTCTTGTTTGAAAGCGATTTTATTCGCCCTACGACTATTATTTTATCATGTTTTAGAAATATGTCAAGCGTTTTGCAGAAAAATATTCTATCCACTTAGTAAGATTGATTGTTTTTGACTGTTTTATCAGGTGTTCCTTAAAAAAATAAGTTTAAAATCTTACTTAAAAGGGTTTTGTTTCATTATCTTTCATATTTTCGTGAAAATTTGATTGCTTTCCCGCATTTATTTTGTGACAAACGTTTGACAGTTTTTTCTCTTTTTTAACATAAAAGTCTTGCTTTTTTTTACGAAAACGGTTACTATTAAAAGTGATAAGATTTTTGGAGGAATGAAAGAATGGAATGGACTACTGAGCGTCGTTACAGACTTTATCAAGATTGGACGCAAGAAGAAATTCAAAATATTAAGGCAAATATGGCACAATCTCCATGGCATACTCATTACCATGTTGAGCCAAAAACAGGACTTCTCAACGACCCAAATGGCTTTTCTTACTTTGATGGGAAGTGGATTGTTTTTTATCAAAACTTTCCGTTTGGTGCAGCCCATGGTTTAAAATCTTGGGTGCAATTGGAAAGTGAGGACTTGGTTCACTTCACAGAAACTGGTGTCAAAGTTTTACCTGATACTCCATTAGATAGCCACGGTGCCTACTCTGGTTCTGCCATGCAATTTGGCGATAACTTGTTCCTATTTTATACAGGAAATGTTCGTGATAAAAACTGGATTCGTCATCCATACCAGATTGGGGCTTTGATGGACAAGGATGGCAAGATTACAAAGATTGACAAGATTTTGATTGACCAACCAGCAGACTCTACTGACCACTTCCGCGACCCGCAAATTTTTAACTTTAAGGGACAATACTATGCTATCGTCGGTGGACAGGACTTGGAGAAAAAAGGCTTCGTCCGTCTCTACAAGGCTGTAGACAACGACTATACAAACTGGCAAGTCGTTGGCAACCTTGACTTTGCTAACGACCGTACTGCCTACATGATGGAATGTCCAAATCTGGTTTTTGTAGGGGAACAACCTGTCCTTCTCTACTGCCCACAAGGATTGGATAAAGATGTTCTAGACTACGACAATATCTATCCAAATATGTATAAGATTGGGGCTTCCTTTGACCCTGAAAATGCCAAAATGGTAGATGTGTCTCAACTTCAAAACATGGACTATGGTTTCGAAGCCTATGCAACTCAAGCCTTCAACGCTCCTGACGGACGCGCTCTAGCTGTTAGCTGGCTTGGCTTGCCTGATGTTTCATATCCATCTGACCGTTTTGACCACCAAGGAACCTTCTCTTTGGTCAAGGAACTCACTATCAAAGACGGTAAACTCTACCAATACCCAGTCACAGCTATCAAGGACCTTCGTGCCTCTGAAGAAGCCTTCTCAAATCGTGCCCAAACCAAGAACACTTACGAACTTGAACTCAGCTTGGAAGCTAATAGCCAGAGCGAGATTGTCTTACTAGCTGATCAAGAAGGCAAGGGACTTTCCATCAACTTTGACCTTGTAAATGGTCAAGTGACAGTAGATCGTAGCCAGGCTGGAGAACAGTATGCCCAAGAATTTGGAACTACACGTTCTTGCCCTATCGACAATCAAGCTACTACTGCTACAATCTTCATCGATAACTCTGTCTTTGAAATTTTCATCAATAAAGGAGAAAAAGTATTTTCTGGTCGTGTCTTCCCACATGCGGACCAAAATGGTATCCTCATCAAATCTGGAAACCCAACTGGAACTTACTATGAATTAGATTATGGTCGCAAAATTAACTGATGTCGCCAAACTTGCAGGCGTCAGTCCTACTACCGTTTCTCGGGTTATCAATAAAAAAGGGTATCTCTCTGAGAAAACCATTCAAAAAGTCAATGAAGCCATGCGAGAATTGGGCTATAAACCCAACAACCTAGCTCGCAGTCTACAAGGAAAATCAGCTAAGTTAATCGGCTTGATTTTCCCAAATATTTCCAATGTTTTCTATGCAGAATTGATTGATAAATTGGAACACCAACTCTTCAAAAATGGTTACAAGACCATCATCTGCAACAGTGAGCACGATTCTGAGAAGGAACGTGAATACATCGAAATGTTGGAAGCCAATCAGGTGGACGGCATCATTTCGGGTAGTCACAACTTGGGAATCGAAGACTACAATCGTGTGACCGCGCCGATTATTTCCTTCGACCGAAACCTATCGCCAGACATCCCTGTCGTCTCCTCTGACAACTATGCTGGTGGGGTTCTTGCTGCCCAGACCTTGGTTAAGACAGGTGCCCAGTCTATCATCATGATTACAGGGAATGACAATTCCAATTCGCCAACTGGACTACGCCACGCTGGCTTTGCATCTGTTCTCCCCAAAGCACCTATTATCAATGTTTCCAGTGACTTTTCTCCCGTCAGAAAAGAAATGGAAATCAAGAATATCTTGACCCGTCAAAAACCAGATGCCATCTTTGCTTCGGATGATTTGACCGCTATTCTAGTCATTAAAATTGCTCAGGAACTGGGAATTTCTGTACCAGAAGAGCTCAAGGTCATCGGCTATGATGGGACCTACTTTATCGAAAATTACTACCCTCAACTGGCTACTATCAAGCAACCCTTGGAAGAGATTGCCTGCCTCACTGTTGACCTCCTCTTGCAAAAGATCGAAGGCAAGGAGGTCGCGACAACTGGTTACTTTTTACCAGTTACTCTTTTACCAGGAAAAAGTATTTAAATACAAGAAAACTCAGACCGAATTCGTCTGAGTTTTTATGATCTTAAATTTTCTAGGTAGCGCTGGGCTGTCTCTAGGTTAAAGGTTTTATCTGCGATGAGGCGCTCGACTAGGGGAGCAACTTCGGATTCACTAGCACCTGCGAGAAGTGCCAAAGATTTAGCCTGCAATTTCATGTGGCCTTGCTGAATCCCTGTACTCACCAAGGCTTTGAGGGCCGCAAAATTTTGGGCAAGCCCGATAGACACGATAATCTGGGCTAATTCTTTGGCAGAAGGATTTCCCAATAATTCATGACTGAGAGCTACACGAGGGTTGAGACCAACAGAGCCACCCTTGGTCGCTACAGGCATGGGTAAGGTCATCTCACCGACCAATTCTTCTCTTTCAAGATCCAGCGTCCAGCGACTGAGACCTTGATAGCGCCCGTCTCGACTAGTAAAGGCATGAGCCCCCGCCTCAATGGCACGCCAGTCATTACCAGTGGCAATCAAAATGGCATCAATACCGTTAAAAATCCCTTTATTGTGGGTAGCCGCTCGATAAGGATCAGCTTGCGCAAACTGACTAGCCAAGGCTATCTTCTCTGCAATTTCTCGTCCTTGCTCCTTTTGGCGGATCAAGTAGCGAAAGGCGATGCGACAGCTTGCAGTCACCAGAGAATCAGTTGCGTAGTTGGACAGGATTCCCATGAGACTCTGTCCCTGACTGAGTTCTTCTAAGACTGGTTTCAAGGCTTCCAGCATGGTGTTGAGCATATTGGCACCCATGGCTTCCTGGGTATCGACATGAATATAAACAACGAGAAAGTCTGGTTCGCCTTTTATCTGCTCGACATGCAGATCACGCGCCCCACCTCCACGTTTAACGATAGAAGGATAGGCTTGATTGGCAAGTTCTAGGAGCTCTGCTTTCTTGCTGGCAATCTTCTCTTGCGCTTGTTCAGGGTCAGCAACTTGATAAAGGGCTACCTGTCCAATCATCTGGCGCTCATGAACCTGAGCAGTAAAGCCACCTGCTCGCTTGATGATTTTACTAGCATAGCTGGCCGCAGCAACCACGGACGGTTCTTCTGTCACATAGGGAACTGTGTATTCCTGACCGTTAACGAGAACCTCTGGGACCAGCGAATAAGGCAGAGAAAAAGTTCCCACCACATTCTCACTCAGCTGATCTGCCACAGTTACACTCATCTGTTCATCCTGCTCTAAACTCTCTTGCCTCTCAGGACTAAGGAACGCCTGAGCTTTTAACAGCTCGAGGCGCTCTTGGTATGATTTTTTAGAAAATCCATTCCAACTTATCTTCATTATTTTTCAACCTTGCTATAACGGCGTTGGTGATCAACAATTTCAACCAAGGCAAAATCTTGATTTTCATAGCCAGCAAACTGAGCAGAATTTGTTTCATCTAAGTCTACTTCTTCAAAGAAGACTTTTTCATAGTCTGCAACAGATAAGGCAGTTCGTTGGTTGAGCTTGTTCAAGCGGTCTTTATCCAGATAAGCTTCATAACCTTCAACCAATTCACCGCTGAAGAACTCAGCTACAGCACCACTTCCGTAACTATAAAGGGCGATTTTATCCCCAGCCTTCAAGCTATCTGTATTTTCCAAGAGAGACAGAAGCCCAAGGAAAAGTGAACCTGTGTAGATATTCCCCACCTTTTGACTGTAAAGAATAGACTGGTCAAAATGCTTTTGCAAGAGGTCTTTTTTCTCTTGAGGCAGGCTCTTATCCATGATTTTTTTCAAACCTTTTAAGGCTAATTTAGGATAAGGCAAATGGAAACAAACAGCCGCAAAATCATCCAAAGTAAGCTGGTAGCGTTTTTGATATTCAAGCCAAGTCGTTTTCAAACTATCCAAATATTGTTGGGTAGAATAGACACCATTTACATAAGGAGTTGTCGAGTAATTTGGACGCCAAAAATCCATGATGTCACGGGTTTGAGCAACATTGTCATTATTAAAGGCCATCATGCGTGGATTTTGTGTAATCAACATGGCCACACTTCCAGCACCTTGAGTTGGTTCTCCTGGAGTTTCAATACCGTACTTGGCAATATCACTGGCAATGACCAAGACCTTGGACTCTGGAGAATTTTCCACATGCAATTTGGCATAATGAAGGGCAGCTGTCGCTCCATAGCAGGCTTCTTTAATCTCGAAACTACGCGCAAAGGGCTGAATACCCAGCAAGCCATGCACAAAGACGGCTGCAGCCTTACTCTGGTCAATTCCTGACTCGGTCGCCACAATGACCATGTCAATTTCTGCTCTTTCTTGCTCAGTTAAAATAAAGTCACTAGCACTGGCCGCCAAGGTCACGATGTCCTCAGTTAAGGGCGCAATACTCAATTCCTCGAGTAAGAGTCCTTTGCTTAATTTTTCAGGGTCAATTCCCCTCGCTTCTGCTAAGTCTTGTAACTTCAAGACATATTGACTGGTCGCAAAACCAATCTTATCAATACCGATTGTCATATTTACCTCTGTTTTATCATTCATGTAAAAAATCGTTCGGTACTATTTTATCACAAATGGCAGTAAAAGAGATAAAAAAGACTTGATTCACCAAATCAAGCCTCTTATTGGTCATAATTTCAAAGAATGATTAGTTGCTAGAGAGTTCACCGATATAAGTAGCTTTATAAGCCCCATTCTCAGTTATCAGTTCCTGGAGGATTAAATTTCCTGAGTAAGTCCTTCCCATCTCATCTACAAATTCTTGATAAAACTGACTGGTCGGAATTTCTCTGACATCCTTATCAAATGTCTTGTCAAGTGTTTTACTAACCTTTTCGGCAATCAACTGATGCTCTTGTAATCCACTTTGAAACTCTGAACCCAAACTAGAAACCATGACTGGGATAAGCAACAAAGTCAGTAGACTTACAGACAATAAGGAAAATAGTGATTTTTTCATGATTTTTCCTCCTTTATATAGAGAGAATAGCATACATAGAAAGCCTTGTCACTATATTTATCTCATTTTTCAGAAAATTCTTTTATTTCTGTAAAGTCTACGATACTCGATGTGTTTTTATATAATGATACAGTCTGAGAATCACTGTTCCGCTAGCCATTCCAATGGAAATGACCAGAGCCAGCATAACAACTAATGTTGCACTTGCCAGCGCTTTATTATAGTCCCCTGTCACAAAAAAGGCAGTTGTCCGATAGGAGAGATAACCCGGAACCAAGGGTGCCAAGATTGCTAAGATAAAGACCACAGCAGGAGTCTTATAAAGAATACTTAAAATCTGGCTGACACAAGAACCTATAATGGCTGCAATAAAAGTAGCCACAATAACATTGGTCGGTTCCTTGAGCAAGAGATAGACTAGCCAGACAGCCATGCCCAAAATTCCTCCTGGTAAGAGCATGGACCGCTGAACATTGAGTACGATTAGAAAGGTAATAATAGCAAGAAGACTTGCTACTGCTTGTAATAAAAAGGTTATTAGTGTCATATTAGTTCATCAATACCAAGGCGACAGAAGTTCCTGCCCCTAAAGCAAGGGTAATGAGCAGGGATTCAAACATCTTGCTCATACCAGAGTTTATGTGGTTGGTCATAATATCACGAACCGCATTGGTCAAGGCAATTCCTGGAACAAACGGCATGACCGCACCAGCTATAATCAAGTCTGCCGTTGAAGGAAAGCCTGTGTAGCGAGCCCAAAACTGGGCAATCATTCCAAAGACGAAGGCCCCAGCAAAGGCTGTCACAAAGGGAATTCGGATAAACTTCTCCACATAGAGGGAAAAGGCAAAACCAAATAAGGTCGCCACTCCTGCCCCAAGTGCGTCGTAGATATTTCCACTAAACATAACCGAAAAGAAAGGAGCACTTAAGGTCGCAGCCAGAGTTACCTGCAACTTAGTATAGGGAAGGGGTTGGGCCTGCAAGGCCGTCAATTGCTTAAAGGCTGTTTCTAAATCAATCTGCCCCCCAACCAGCTGACGAGAAATCTGGTTCACATCGCAGACTTTTTCGATGTTATAAGAAGAGGAGGTCACCCGCTTCATGCGCGAAATATTGGTATTTTCAATAGAGAAAAAGATAGCGGCAGGCATGGCAAGGACATTGCAATCCACAATCCCCTGCGAATGCGCAATCCGAATCATGGTATCTTCTACGCGATGAATCTCTGAACCACTTTTAAGGAGAATAGTCCCCGCTAGCATAATCACATCGATGACGGCATTTAATTCTCTTGATTCTTCCATGCGTTCCTCCTTTTATCAACTCCTTCTATTCTATCACAAATCCGGACTCAAAAAAAATCTTTGCCATGAAATCATGACAAAGATTGATTACTTATCTTGATTATCCATCTGATTTTAAGGAGTAGCTGAACTTGTTTTAGGTTTGTAGATTGAAATCTTGACCCTTGTCTTATTGAGGTCTACCTTTTCACCTGCTCTAGGACTTTGTTCAACAACCATGCCTTCTGCACTACCTGCAGGCGCTTTCGTCACTTCTACAACTTCTATATTGGCTTCCTTAATCCCAACAATTTGAATCAAATTGTTCTTAGTAAACTCCAAGCTGGAACCAATGTAGCTCGGCATGGCAACACTTGTAACTTTTTTAGCTACTGTCAAGACGATTTGAGTAGGTTTACTCAAATCATAAGGGATACCTGCACCTGGACTTTGTTTCATAATCGTTCCTGGTTCGCTTTCGCTGGACTCTTCTTCCTCTATCTTAATCAAATTCTCAGGAACCTTCTTCTGCTTGAGTTCTGAGATGACTTCTGTAGAGTTCCGTCCAATATAGTTCCCTAATTGAATCGTCGTAGCTTTTTTAGCCACTGTCAAGACAATTTGAGTTGCCTTGCTCAAGTCATAGGTCGTACCTTCTGGTAGACTTTGCTTCATGACCGTTCCAGCCTCACTCTCCTTGGACTCTTCTTCCTCAATTTTAATCAAATTATCTGGAACTTTTTTCTCTTTTAATTCCGCAATGACATCAGATGATTTCCGACCGACATAATTACTAATTTGGAAAGATTGCTTGCCTGATGAGACAACCAAATTGATTTTCGTTCCTTCTTTTCGACCAGTTCCAGCGCCAGGATCTGTACGGATAATCCGCCCTTCCTCCACCTTTTCACTAGCCTCTGACTTCTCCTCGCCAATCTCAAAATTGGCTTTCTTGAGGGTTTCCTTGGCTTCCGCAACTGTCTGACCTGCCACATCTGGAATGGCAATGGTTGCAGGAGTTCTGGATAGTATCCAAATAAGAGAGGCTGCCACCAATACAAGGCTGGCCAAAAAAATCAGGTAACGCATCTTAAATCTACGTTTTTTCGGTGCTTGTGGTTGGTAAGTTTCCTCTGTCACAGCCTGGCTTGTTTTTTTGATTGGTTTGTGTTCTGTCTGCGCTTGAACCTTAGGAATAGATGTCAAGGTACTCTGGGAAACCTTCGGTAAGGTCTTGGTATCTGCCTTAGTCGCATCGTCAAAGATCAGCTTTGGTTCATTACGACGATTATAAGACAAACTACTAGACAAATCCACATACATCTCAGCAACTGATTTATAGCGATCTGTCAATTTCTTAGCAGTTGCCTTGATAACAACATTCTCCAAAGCCTGGGGCACAGATGGATTCTCAGCAATAACGGACGGCAGGGGTTTTTGGAAATGCTGGAGGGCGATGGTCACTGCACTATCCCCATCATAAGGGATATGGCCTGTCAGCATCTCATAGAAAATGATCCCCATGGCATAGATATCACTTTGTACAGTCGCCTTAGAACCACGCGCCTGCTCTGGTGACAAGTAATGAACGGAGCCCAGCATCGAGTTAGTCTGAGTCAGACTCGTCTCAGCAAAGGCTACTGCAATCCCAAAGTCTGTAACCTTGACAGTCCCATCTGGTGTCAAGAGGATGTTTTGAGGTTTCAAGTCCCTGTGAACAATCCCTCTGGTATGAGCCAAACGCATGGCGAGAAGAATTTGTCCCATGATACGGACGGCTTCTTCATTAGAAAGAGGATAGTGTTCCTTGATATAGCGTTTAAGGTCAAGTCCAGCCACATACTCCATAGCGAGGTACTGTTGACCGGCTTCCTCACCAATATCTGTTATCCGAACGATATGAGGATGGTCTAAATCTGCCATAGCTCTCGCTTCACGCTGAAAACGAGCTACAGCTATCGGGTCCGTCTGGTAGTTAGTCCTCAGAACCTTCACTGCCACTTCTTCCCCGTCTAGAATCAAATCTTTGGCTAAGTAAACATCTGCCATGCCTCCTCGACCAATCTGTTTGACAATCCGATAGCGTCCGGCAAAAATCTTGCCGATTTGGATCATTCTGCATCCTCCTCGTTCATAGAAACAAGGGCAACCGTAATGTTGTCTAAACCTCCTGCATTGTTAGCAAAACGAACAAGTGTCTCCGTTTTATCTGCTAAAGGAATATCACTGGTTACAATATCCCGAATCTCACTGCCTGAAATCATGTTGGTCAAGCCGTCACTATTGAGCAAGAGATAGTCACCTGACTCAAGGATCACTGTCCCAAAATCAGGCTGAATTTCATCTTTTTGCCCAATAGACTGGGTGATAATATTTTTTTGCGGATGAGCTTCTGCCTCTTCTGGTGTCAATTGACCAGCCTTGAGTAATTCATTGACCAAAGAATGGTCGCTCGTCAACTGATGGTATTCTTCTCCACGAATCAAGCCGATACGCGAATCACCAATATGAGCATAGATAGCCTGATTATCGATAATAGCAAGGACTTCCAAAGTAGTTCCCATACCTCTGTAAGCTTCATCCTGACCAAGCTGGTGAATCTTTTGATTTTCAATTTCTAGGTAATGGGCGAACCATTCACGCACTTCATTGACTGTATCGATTTGGGTATCAACCCAAGCTATACCTAGGTCTGTTACCGCCATTTCACTAGCGATATTCCCTGCGCGATGACCTCCCATCCCATCAGCTAAAATAATCATAGTACGTCCAGCTCTATTGACATAGTGGTTGACATAGTCTTGGTTATTTGTCCGTTTCTGACCAACATCTGTTAATAATGAAATTTCCATGTGTCAGTTCCTTCCTAATCCGATATCTTGCGAAATTGACTGATGAAGAATCCATCACTTCCATACAATTCAGGTGTAATGAGGATACAGCCGTCTTTCATGATATCCTTACATTCATGTTCTAGCTTTACCTGCTCGAACTCGGGATGACTCTCTAAAAACGCCTCAACGACTTGAAAATTCTCCTCTGAGACAATAGTACAGGTACTATAAGTTATTATACCACCTTTGCCTAGTGTTTGACAAACACTACCTAATATTTCTAGCTGAATTTCCTGTAAGGACGCGAAATCTGCCGTTTCTTTATTGTATTTGATATCTGGTTTTCGGCGCAAAAGACCGATTCCTGAACAGGGAGCATCCACTAAAATCTTATCAAATGAATCCTGACTAAAAAACTCATGCACCTTTCTGGCATCCAATTTTTGCCTTTGAACCCGATCTGCAACTCCCAGACGTTGAGCATTTTCTTGAATTAAGTCCAACTTGTGATCGTACAAGTCCAGAGCAGTAACCTGACCTGTCGTGAGATAAGAGGCTATATGGGCTGTTTTCCCACCCGGAGCCGCACAGGCATCAAGCACTCGCTCATCTCCCTGCAAATTCAAAGTTGGCGCAACCAGCTGACTAGACTCGTCTTGGATGGTTATAGTCCCTTCTGCAAACAAATCATGGCCTGCAAAATGCCCTTGCTCCTTAACCAGACCAGTGGTTGCTAAAAGGGAATTATTCGCCTCCAATAAGGCTTGGATTTCCTCTTTTCGGCTTAAATCAGTTACACGAATACTGGCCTTGTTTCGCACCAAGAGACTTTCAAAAATAGCTTGCGCTCGCTCCTCTCCGTATTCTTCCTTGAGCTTTGCAACTAGCCAAACCGGAAGGGAATAAGCGATGGAGTCACGCTTGTTTTTTCGTTTGATGCTAGCAATATCTGGCCAGCCTTCACGCAAGATACGGCGAAGGACGGCGTTGACCAATTTTTCACTGCCTTTTTTACGGACTTTGGCCAATTCCACTGCTTCATTGACCACAGCATAATCTGGAATCTTGTTCAAATAGCGGAGCTGGTAGGCACTCATGAGAAGAAGGACATAGAGCCAGTTATCTAACTTATCTCTGTCTTCGATAAAATGGGATAGGTACCATTCCAGAGTCAGTTTACGGGCTACCGTTCCATAGACTAGCTCGGTCACTAAGCCCTTGTCTGCTGCCGAAAGTTGACTTCCCTTGAGATGCTTATTTAAGGCGATATTTGAGTATGCTTGATTGATAAAAACATCCTCTAATACTGCCAGGGCTAAACTTCTAGCCGTTTCTACTTTAGTCACCAAATCGTTCTCCTACAGTCAATGTACGTCCAACTCCGTTGAGGAAGGAAGCGATGTCCATCTTAGGCTTACCAGCTGGCTGCACTTGCTTAAGAGACAAAGCTCCTTCTGCCGTTGCGACAATCAATTCTTTCTTGCCGATAGAGAGAATCTCTCCTGGATTTCCCTGACCTTCTACTGGCAGGGCTTCATAAATCTTAAAGCGGTCGCCCTTAAGGAAAGTATGGGCAACAGGCCAGGGGTTCATCCCTCTGATTTGGTTGAAAAGTTGACGATTGCTTTTAGTCCAATCCAACTTTTCTTCCTCTGGCTTGATATTTGGCGAGAAAGTAACCTGACTTGGATCCTGCGGTTCAGGTTTGATGTCACCAGCAATGTAGGCAGGAAAAGTATCCAAAAGCAAATCACGACCAACTAGCGCCAATTTTTCAAACAAGGTGCCAACATTGTCCTCATCTGTGATCGGAATACTACGACGAGAAATCATATCCCCTGCATCCATTTCCTTAACCATCTCCATAATGGTTACACCAGCTTCCTCATCACCTTGAATCAAGGCATAATGGATCGGAGCACCACCACGATGTTTAGGAAGGAGTGACGCGTGAACGTTGACCGCAAAGTCCATGCTATCAAGGAGTTTACTTGGGAGAAACTGGCCAAAAGCGGCAGTCACAATCCCATCTGCTCCTAGCTTCATAAGATCTTCCATCTCTGGACTTCCAGATAGTTTTTCAGGTTGGTAGATAGGAAGTCCTGCCTCTTTTGCAGCTTGTTTAACTGGGGTTTCCTGGATAACTTTTTTACGTCCGACAGCACGGTCTGGCTGGGTCACAACGGCTAGAATTTCGTAACGGTTATCTGTCAAAAGTCCTTTTAAGACTGTTGCTGAAAAGTCGGGTGTCCCCATAAAGATTAGTTTTGTCATATCTTCTCCTTCTTATAAAAATTGCTGTGGCTCATGGTCAATGCTGAGACGGAGCTCACTATTTTCCCTTTCTTGAGTCAAGGCCAAGACCTGGTTGAGGGTTGGTCCCAGCTCATCTTCTAAACGGTATTTAATTAAAATCTGGTAATGATAGAGGTTGTGAGTACGGGCGATGGGTTTGGGCGTTGGCCCGAGGATGTTACTGGTTTCAGACAAACCTGACCGCAAAATGTTCATGACTTCATAGGCACGTTTGACCACCTCTTCTTCTTTCTTGTGAGAAAGGGTAATGCCAATGGTGAAATAGTAAGGTGGATAGCCAAGTTGTCGTCTGATACCCATTTCATAAGCATAAAAGCCTTCGTAGTCCTGGTCTTTTGCAAATCGAATAGCGTAGTGCTGAGGATTGTAAGACTGAATCAAGACCTGCCCAGCTTTTTCAGCACGTCCTGCTCGACCTGCCACCTGAGTCAAGAGCTGGAAGGTTCTCTCAGAAGAACGGAAATCAGGCAGATTCAAGGCCGTATCCGCATTTAGAACACCGACTAGGGTCACATTTGGAAAATCCAATCCCTTGGCAATCATCTGAGTACCTAGTAAAATATCTGCTTCTCCTCGCCCAAACTGGTCAAGCAGAGCTTGGTGACTACCTTTCTTACGAGTCGTGTCCACATCCATGCGCAGAATGCGAGCCTGGGGAAAGAGTTCTGCTAGCTCGTCATAAGCCTTCTGTGTCCCTGTCCCATAGTAGCGAATACTGCGGCTCTTACAGTTAGGACAGACCTGAGGAATGTCCTTCGAAAAACCACAATAATGGCAGTTCATATTCTTGGTATCCATGTGCAAGGTCAAGGAAATATCACAGTTGGGACAAGTATCCACCGTCCCACACTCCCGACACATGACAAAGCTAGAATAACCACGGCGATTGAGCATGAGAACCACCTGCTCTTTTTTAGCCAGACGGTCCTGAATCGCTTCTAGCAAAGGAGGCGTAAAATTTGACGTCTCGTTTTGTCCGATATAGTCCCGAAAGTCAATCACTTGAACCTCAGGGATTCTAGCTAAAGGATTGGCGCGTTGGGTCAGACGTAAATGTTGATAAACGCCTTTGCCAGCCCGAGCACGGCTTTCCAGACTAGGAGTTGCTGAACCAAGCACCAGAGCCGCTTGATTATAATGAGCCCGTAAAATAGCCACCTCTCTAGCATGGTAACGGGGATTACTGTCCTGCTTATAAGCCGCTTCATGCTCTTCATCAATAATCATGACACCCAGATTTTTCAGCGGAGCAAAGATGGCAGATCTAGCACCAACAACAACTTGGGCATCGCCGCGTTCCACCTTGCGCCATTCATCATACTTTTCACCATTGGACAGGCCTGAGTGAAGAATGGCCACTTTCTTACCAAAGCGAGCAATAAAACGCTCCGTCATCTGCAGAGTCAAGGAAATCTCAGGCACTAACAAGATGGCTGTTTTCCCCTTATCCAAAGCTCCTTGGATTATTTGTAAGTAAACCTCGGTCTTCCCACTTCCTGTGATCCCTTGAAGGAGGAAGGGAGGCTGATGACTACCAATAGCACTCACAACCGCATCACGCGCCTGTCTTTGCTCTGGATTCAACTCCAAAGGCTGACTTGCTTCAATCCCTTCAAAATAAGCAGCCGAGCGTTGCACTTCCTTTTGGACTATGGACACAGCACCTTGTTCCACAAAAAAGTTGACCTGCTCCCGTGAGTAGGACTCTAACAAACTAGCCAAGGAAGCACTCTCAGGATGAGACAGCAAGTAATCTCTCAATTCCAACTTTTTCTTGGCACGCGCAGATATTTCAACACCTTCTAATTGAGCTAGATTCACCTCATACCAAGACTGGGTCTTGACCTTCTTTTGATCGACTGCCTGATATTCCAGACCAAGCAGGCCTTTTCTAGTCAAACGCATCATTTCAGCTTGCTTACCTAAATCCAGAGAAGAAAAGGCTAGCGAATCTTCTGAATCAAACAGGCGTACTCGTTCTTCCTGACTCAAGCCTTCCAGAGGATAGAGAATCTTGTCATAGCTAGAATTCAGAAATCCCGGAAGCATGGCCTTGAGGATAGAGATTTTGTAGGAGAAGACAGATTTGCGTAACTCCTCAGCCAGCCAGAGTTGTTCTGGCGTGAGAACAGGAGAAAAATCCAGCACCTCTGCAATATCTTTTAAATCTTGCTCCATCTCTTCTCCATCTGATTGGGACTCCAAACCAAGAACAATCCCTTGAATCAGGCGATTACCCTTACCAAAAGGCACATGAACCCGCATCCCAACTTCCAGCATTCCCTCAAATTCCTCCGGAATCCTGTAACTATAGGGCTGGTCCGTCTGCATCAAGGGCACATCTACGATAATCTTAGCTAGGGCCATCTTCTCACCTCCTCCTTGTCAGTACATTCTTGCAATAGAAAAAATAAGATTGAGTCCCCCCAACCTTAAATTTTTTCACCATCTTCTTTTTCTTTAGCAATTTGCTCTTTGATTTTCTTTTCTTCTTCTTCTTTGCGGCGTTTTTCTTCTTCGATACGGCGACGCACTGCTTCACGTTTTCCTTCTGGATCTGGGTGAATTGTAACGTTTCCTGATTCGATTTCTTCTAAAGCTCGAAGAGTTGATTTTTCAGACTTGAAACCTTGAGTTGCTGGGGCACCTGCTTCCAATTCGTGGGCACGTTTTGCTTCCAAGATTACGAGTGAATATTTTGAAGGAACCTTGTCGAGCAAGGTATCAATAGAGGGTTTTAACATCATTTGCTTGTACCTATTTTCTAAATTTTATCGGGTAGTTGGAGATTTTGGTAACATCTCCTGATAGTGACCAATGACACGATCCACACAGAAGTGTTCTGCTTCAATCACACATTTGACACGTTCAGCAGCTAGGGGCACCTGATCGTTGACAATCGCATAATCATACTCACGCATGAGGGCAATTTCTTCCTTGGCCTTTTCGATTCGTTGGGCAATCACTTCTGCACTATCTGTTCCACGACCTACCAAGCGATCTTGCAATTCATCCAAATCTGGTGGTGTCAGGAAGATAAAGACAGCATCTGGAACCTTTTTCTTGACCTGAAGAGCACCCTGAACTTCAATTTCAAGGAAAACATCGATTCCCTTGTCCAAGGTTTCATTGACATAGGTCAGAGGAGTTCCATAGTAGTTGCCGACATATTCTGCGTATTCCAACATCTGTCCTTGACGAATCAGCTCTTCAAATTCTTCACGAGTACGGAAGAAATAGTCAACACCGTCCACTTCTCCAGGACGTTGTGCGCGTGTCGTCATCGATACAGAATATTGAAATTGGTTTTCAGAACTCTCAAAAATCTCTCTTCTAACCGTTCCTTTTCCAACCCCTGAAGGACCAGAAAAAACGATTAGTAAGCCTCGGTCTGCCATTGTGTCTCCTTTTAGTCAATCTGCGAAATAACATTTCTCTAGAATAATGGCAAAAAGCCAGATTATCCTTTACAGTCTTTCTATCTAGTGTAACAAAAAAGCAGTAATTTTTCAACTGCTCTTTCTTATTTATTTAGATGTGTTGTGATTCGAACGTGAAATATCGCTTTTAAAATATCTTCAGAAAATAGGTCTATACCATTTACAAATGAAAAAGAAAGGTTTATAATGTAATTGACATAATAAATTGTAGAATCAATTTTTTAAGGAGGTTAACATTATGCCTAACTATATTAAAGCGGATCAGTTTTTCTACCCACACGGAGTTCGTCGAGGTGGTTACTTGGAACTTGTGGACGGCAAGTTTGGAAAACATGTAGAGCAGATTCCTGAAGGAGCTGAGGTGATTGACTATACAGGTTATAGCATTGCTCCAGGACTTGTGGATACCCACATTCATGGATTTGGCGGTGTGGATGTTATGGATAATAATATCGAAGGAACGCTTCATACTATGAGTGAAGGACTCCTCAGCATGGGGGTAACGAGCTTCTTGCCAACAACTTTGACATCGACTTATGAGCAATTGCTTGCGGTAACTGAAAATATCGGTGCTCGTTATCAAGAAGCAAGTGGCGCGAAAATTCGTGGAATTTATTTTGAAGGGCCTTATTTCACAGAGAAATACAAGGGGGCTCAAAACCCTGCCTACATGAAAGATCCTCGCATGGATGAGTTTCGTGCTTGGCAAAAAGCAGCAAATGGCTTGCTAAATAAAATTGCTCTTGCGCCAGAGCGTGAAGGTGTAGAAGACTTTGTACGGACTATCACCGGAGAAGGTGTAACGGTTGCTCTTGGGCACTCAAACGCGACTTTTGATGAAGCTAAAAAAGCAGTCGATGCTGGAGCGAGTGTTTGGGTACACGCCTACAATGGAATGCGTGGGTTGACTCACCGCGAACTGGGTATGGTTGGAGCCATGTATCAATTACCTCATACCTATGCAGAGTTGATCTGTGATGGCCATCACGTAGATCCAAAAGCCTGCGAAATTCTTATCAAACAAAAAGGGACAGAAAACATTGCTCTTATTACAGACTGTATGACAGCTGGTGGATTGGAAGACGGTGACTATATGTTGGGAGAATTCCCAGTTGTCGTTGCAAATGGAACTGCACGCCTCAAATCGACAGGTAACTTGGCAGGTTCTATCCTCAAACTCAAAGATGGTGTGAAGAATGTAGTCGAATGGGGAATTGCGAATCCGCATGAAGCAGTCATGATGGCCAGCTTCAACCCAGCTAAATCCGTTCACATCGATGACGTCTGTGGACAAATTCGTGAAGGTTATGATGCAGATTTTATTGTTTTAGACAAAGATTTGGAATTGGTAGCAACCTATCTAGATGGTGTGAAACGTTATCAAGCATAAGAGAGAAGAGTCTGGGCAAAAGTCTAATTTGAGGAGAAAATCCAGTAATACTCCTTTGAAGTCAAAAAGCAACAAACACTGTCAACTATTTGTTACAACTCCATTAATTAGTATTCCACTTTCTAAAATCAGTATTTTGAGCTGTGCAATCCAAGTCTTCTAATTTGTTTTTTAATTTCTGTTTAGTATAAATTTTACTTGGGCAGTAGACCAACTTGGAGCGTTTACGAGTTGTTCCAGGCTCAGTTTAGCTTGTTTTCTTAGTCTCTTCTTTGTCTTTCTGTGAGACTTGGGAGAGAGGATGTTTTCCTTATAGAGTATTTTTCTAACAGTTGTATCAGAGAGCTGAATTCCCTCTTCTTCAGCTAGTAATTCACAGAAATGAAGGACATTTGGTTTATATGTTTCATAGGAGAGGTATTTCTTTAGGACACGTTCTTTGATTTCATCAGGGATTGCATGTTTTGGTTTTCGATTTCTGTTTCCGTGTCTGAAGGCTTCTTTTCCTTTCTGTTGATAGGCTAGTAGCAGACGATTGATTTGTCTTTCAGAAAGATTCAGTTCGACACAGGGTCGTTTCTTTGTTTTCTTTCCTTGGTCTATAGCTTTTATCACAAGATATTTTTTCGTTTCATTCATATTCAGTTGGATACTTTTCATACGACTATTTTATCAAATGGGACATTTTCACGTTCGATTTACTAAATGAAAGTTATATAATGAAGTTAGCCACCCAGCCCTCCTAAAAATTAGATGGTTCAACTAGCTGAAAGTGTAGACATAAGAAAACACCTCTGTGTTATACTTGTTGTTCAACCACAAACACAAGAAAGGCACAGAGATGCGATATTTTAAAAGAGTTGGATTTCTCCAACTCTTCTCTTTTTAATACACGTTATTTTGATTTGACTGGCTTGTCTTGAGCTGTCTTCAAGGCTGTGGCAATCGTATCTGCATACAATTTTGCTCCTGCTTCAATAGTGCTAGTGTCACTTCCGAAATGGACTTGGTCTGTTCCTGCCCAAATTTCTGGATGCTCTTTCGCAACTTGATTCCAATCTGCTATCGTGATGTAAGGTGTCTTCTCTGCCAATTCTCTCATGTAGGCAGCAGCCTTCTCAACGATGGCATAGGTCTCTTTTGTCTTATCTCCCTCATAAGGAGTCACCAAAACCATATGGTGGCCCTTAGGAAGATTTTTCACGATACTGTCCCAGTCTTCCTTGTAATTTTCAGGATTATTTACCCCAGTCGCAATGACCACCATCTTAGGTAAAAATTTATTTTGGCTATTGTTTATCATGATTTCATTGGCAGTCTTGGTTGTTCTGCTGACCTGCGCGTTAATTTGTGCTCCAGGAAGAGCTGTCTGCAGGGCTGTATTTGCCCTTAAAGCCACCGAGTCACCAATTAACATAGTGCCATCAGCAATTCCTAAACTATCAGCTTCTGCTCGTTCTGCTATCACTTTTGTTTGGGCAATAGTACTAGCAGCTTGCTTCAAGCCATTGACAGTTAAGTCTGTCTCAAACGCTCCCACTTGTGGTGCCAACAAAGTCACTAAGAAGACAATGAAGGCCAAGATTCCCGTACTTGTTGCAAGAATTGTGTGAATATAAGGCAGGGGACGAAGAGTTTGTAAAATAGGTGTGTTCTTGCCTGCAATCCAAGGTTCCAATACATAAAATGAAAGACTGGCAAATCCATAAGAAAAAATCAAAGTTAATAACACAGCAAGAAGATTTGAGGTCAACTGTGAGAAAATGATGTAGAAAGGCCAATGGAAGAGATAAACTGCATAGCTAGTATCCGCTAAAAAGCTAATCATCTTTGTCTCTTGTATATGATGTGTCTTTTCATGTAAGACACGCGCCGCCAGAATCATAGCAAGAGCTGCAAGGCTAGCAAGTAAGAAGCCCATAAGATAGGCAAAAAGATAGGTAAATTTGACAAAGAAGGTCAAAATGAGTAAGAAGCCAAAACCTCCTCCAAAAACCAAAAGGGTCTTGCGTAAATCCCAGATTTTATCCAACTGCTTGACGAGGGAAGTCGTCTGACGAACGCCTACAATCGTTGCTAGGATACTTCCCAAAAAGAATGGATAGACATGAGTTAAACTGGAGAAGTAAACAGAGGAATAAGAGGTCACTAGAAAACTACCAATAAACATGGAGAAGAAGCTGATCAAGAAGGCAGCAGCTGATAAGAGAAAAACCATTCCCCTCAACTGACCATTTGATTTGGACTGTTTGGATAAGAACCAAACTGCCAATCCCCAAAGAATATAGTAGTGAACCTCAACGGCCAAGCTCCAATTATGAACAAACAAATGAGGAATGAACTGAGATTCATAACTCCCACCTGTTAGCAGTTCATAGAAGTTAGTCATAAAGCCTAAAACACCCGCAATCTGACCCCCAATTCCAGCCACATAATCTTGGCGAACTAGAAAGGTAAAGGGCATGGTTACCAAGACCATCAAAATCACAGGTGGCACAATCCGATAAAAGCGTCTCCTAAAAAATCCAATCAAGTCAATCTCATGATTTTTAGAAAACTCTTCGATGAGTAGAGCCGTAATCAGGAAACCTGAAAATGTGAAAAAGACATCTACCCCGAAAAATCCTCCAGGAAAGATGGTCTGAAAGAAATGATACAAGAGTACCAGTAGTAAACCTGTAATCCTAATCAAGGAAAACCATTTAATGCGCATACGAGTTTATTCTCCCTTTCATTATACACTTTATTCTATCAAAAAAAGAAGAAAAATCCTAAGAGAAAACTTAGGATTTTTAGCTTATATCTATTCCGTTTTAGAAATTGCGTCCTGACTTATTATAGCCATATTTTTCCACAAAATACTCACGGAATTCCAAGAGATTGTCATCCATGATGGCTTGTCGCACTTGCTTCATCAGGTTAAGCAAGAAGTAAAGATTATGGTAGCTAGTTAAGCGGATACCGAAGGTTTCATCAGCTTTGAGTAGGTGACGAAGGTAGGCGCGTGTGTAGTTCTTACATGTGTAGCAATCACACTCAGGATCCAGTGGCGTAAAGTCCTCAGCAAACTGGGCATTTTTGACAACCAAACGTCCCTGACTGGTCATACAAGTCCCGTTACGAGCGATACGAGTCGGCAAGACACAGTCAAACATATCCACCCCACGAATGACCCCATCAATCAAGCTATCTGGCGCTCCGACACCCATCAAATAGCGAGGTTTATTTTCAGGAAGCAGTTGGGTTGTGAAGTCCAAAACCGCATTCATCTCTTCGTGGGTTTCTCCTACTGCCAAGCCACCGATAGAGTAGCCTGGGAAATCCATGCTGACAAGGTCATGAGCCGATTGGCGACGCAGGTCTTCAAATCCTGCCCCCTGCACAATCCCAAATAACCCTTGGTCATGCGGACGACGGTGAGCCTTCAAACCACGCTCAGCCCAACGACTGGTACGCTCGATTGATTTCTTAACGTAATCGTAAGGTTGATAAAACTGAGGACATTCGTCAAAGGACATCATGATGTCTGAGCCTAGATTATTCTGAATAGAGATAGCTTTTTCTGGCGATAGGAACATCTTGGAACCATTGAGATGGTTTTTAAAGGTTACTCCTTCTTCTGTGATATTACGGCTATCTGCTAAGGAATAAACCTGAAAACCACCACTATCTGTCAAGATAGGCTGGTCCCAATTCATGAACTTGTGGAGACCACCTGCGCGAGCAATAAGTTCATCTCCAGGACGAAGCCAGAGATGATAGGTGTTTGACAGGATAATTCCCGAACCCATCTCCTTCAATTCTTCAGGCGACTGAGTTTTGACAGTGGCTTGAGTCCCAACTGGCATAAACATAGGTGTTGGGAAGGTGCTGTGGGGAGTGATGATTTCTCCCAGACGAGCTCCTGTATGTTTTTCTTTCTTAATCAAACGGTATTTGATTGGTGAATCTGACATTTTTTACCTCCGAAGCTGGGAAAGACAGTCCCAGTTCATACTTTGTACCCAAGGGCATACTGTATGATTTTATCAAAAAAAGCTGGAACTGTCACGAACTATGGTATAATAAGAGAATGAACTATCCAAAAATTGATTTAAAAACAATTCGTCAGGAGTCAAAACATTTTCAGGCTGACACCCCCCGTCTCTTTCTCCTCTATATCCTTCCCAGTATGCTGGTCATCTTATCTGGTTTTCTTAATCCCTTATCTCGGATACACGTGACTGTTTTAGAACAGCCATTTTTCAGCATACTTGGTCAAATACTTCAAGCCTACCTCTTTCCTCTACTAGTCTCCTTTATCGGGACTATTCTTTTGACCAGTTCCGTCTATGCAACCCTGACACTCATGAAAGATTCTAAAACGGAGCCATCTGTAAAAAACAGCCTAGCTCTCTTTGATGAGGAGCGCTTTTCTCAAACCTTTTTGACCCTACTTCTCAAACGTTTCTATCTCTTTTTATGGAGTATCCCTAATTTACTTGGGATTTACTTCCTCTTTTATAGTAGCTTTTTAGCCCAAAAATTCGTCACCCTACATCCTGAGTTTCCAAATCTAGATCTCTCATCAGTTGAAACCGAGCGTTTCCTCATGGTCTTTGGACTCTACTTTCTTGCAAGTCTCATCTTGATCATTGTAGGAAATATCCTCTATATTCCACAGTATTATGCCTATTCACAGGTGGAATTTCTTCTCTGTTATAGTCTAGACCTAGGACAGGCCTCACCAAGACGAATCCTAAAAACTAGCCGTTCCTTTATGAAGGGCTACAAGTTCCAGCACTTTGTCCTAGATTTACAGCTTCTTCCTTGGTACTTCCTCAATTGGATTACCTTTGGCATTGCTAGTTTTTTACTCCTACCTTATATCCAATGTACTAAAATCAGCTTTTATAGAGCAGTACTTAGAGCAGCACTTAGTAAAAAATACCAACTAAACTACCCCTGGTAGGGCTAGTTTTTCACTCCTACCCTACATTCAAATTAATTAATAAAATGATTTTTTACCGAGCAGTATTGGCTCGAAAACGTCCAAAAGCTTGAAGGTTTTCCCTCAAGCTTTTTTCTATCAATGAGTTTCTCCGCCTACCAACTTGAGGTCTTGATCTCCATGTTCTATAATGGCTCCGATTGCCGCTTCTATCCCTCGCCTAATATCCACTAAACTCATAGCTGGAGTTGTAGGTCGATTCACCACCTATTCCATCATATAAGGAATATGCATAAAACCTGCCTTAACATGTGGAAATTTCTTTTCTACCAAATAGAGGGCCTGATACATCAAATGGTTGCAGACAAAAGTCCCTGCCGTATTGGAAACAGAGGCCGGCAAGCCCTCTTTTTTTATAGCTTGAACAATCGCTTTAATCGGTAAACTACTAAAGTAGGCCGAAGCACCGTCTTGGCGAATGGAAAGGTCAATCGGTTGATTACCATCATTATCAGGAATGCGTGCATCGTCTTGATTTATAGCCACTCGTTCAGGCGTCAAGCTAGATCTTCCACCTGCTTGGCCAATACAAAAGACAAAGTCAGGTTGATAGCGGTTCATCTCTTCTTCCAATACTTGAGCCGATTTGTGAAAGACTGTTGGCACTTCTAACCAACGGACCTCAGCACCATGGATTTCAGCTGGTAAACCTTTAATGGCCTCCAAAGCTGGATTAACCTTTTCCCCTCCAAAGGGCTCAAAACCTGTCACTAATACTTTCATTTCTAACTCCTCAAAACAAATTCAATGAGACTTTTTCTTAAAAACAAGTATAACATATTTCCCTTATTCCGGAGTGAAAAGGACTAGCGAGACTAAGATTGACCTTTGAACTTATTTAAAGAGAAAAATACTAATCAAGGCTAAAATAGCTGGCTCACCTTGCTTCAAAATAATTTTCTTATCTGCTGTGAGAGAGCCATAAGCCGCAGCACCAATCACAAATAAAACAAAAATAGTCACAATTTCTAAATTCTGTGAGAAATAAATCCCATACAGGAGAAAGACTCCTAGCAGAGCATTATAAATCCCTTGATTTTTAAACAGTGAACTTACCGACGGACGAGCTAGTTCTTCCCTGTCCATGTTAAAGACACGACTAGTCGCTTCTGATTGCGTTGCAATACTTTCCAAATAAAAAATGTAAAAATGCTCCAAAGCAACGATTGTTGCTAAAATAATTGTAATAATTGACATCTATTTCTCCTTAAATTTCTATATTTTCAATGCTCAAAACCAATTTGTTTAATAAACGGCTGAATTCTGTTCTCTCAGACTCTGTTAAGATACTTTCCATCTCTTTCTTAACCTTGATATGCTGCAGAGGTGGATTCATCACTAACTGCTCCTTGGCATACTTCGTAGCCTCTACCAAGACTTCTCGCTGATTTTCAGGATTACGATGACGCTCCACCAAACCTTCCTTTTCTAAAATCTTAAAATGCCGTGTCAAAGCAGCCTGATCAATCTTCAAACGCTCCTGAACCGCTATTTGATTACAAGGGGAATGCTTCAACAAAAATAATAAAATCTGATACCGTGTCAAACTAATCCCAAGCCTTTTTTCAAACAATTGCGTACTCGCTTGCTCAGACAAGCGGAGTTGATACAGTAAATCTTGAATCTCTATCATTTCTTCCTCCTTTCTATTGATTTATCAATAGTTGATTAATCAAGTTTAATATAATACTGGACTAAAATCAAAAAACATCTTATAA
>NZ_VMLA01000068.1:0-16913 GCF_013276425.1 Streptococcus sp. 3874
AAACTAAGCAACTATACTATGCGTTTTTCTTATTTTAAGATTTTTACCTCAACTCTCTTTTAGTATTTAACGCAGTTAATAAGGTCTATAATAGTCTAATTTAGGTAGTAAATTTGTTCCTATTCTGTCAACTTTTCCTATTTTTTATCTTATTGAGGTTGGTATTTGTACAATTCAGGAATTATTAATGATTAATTAAAATTTTTTGTTAGAATAAGTTCATAAAAAAGAAAAGGAGTATTTGATCATGTTACAAAAAATTTATGAGCAGATGGCGGATTTTTATAGAAATATTGAAGAAGAGTATGGTACTGTATTTGGTGATCATTTTGACTGGGAACATTTTCATTTTAAATTTTTAATTTATTATTTAGTGAGATATGGTATTGGGTGTCGTAGGGATTTTATCGTTTACCATTATCGTGTTGCTTATCGTTTGTATCTTGAAAAGATGATAATGAAACAAGGTTTTATTTCTTGTTGAGATAGTCTGAGTTAATTTCCGAACAAATTTACTTTTTTATGGAAAGATAATAATAAATAGCTGCTTATTTTTCTAAATCATTTTTTAATAGTTGGAAATAGCAAATCTTTCTATTGTTTCTTCTTGATAAAAAGGCGATTTTTTCTTATAATAAATTGTAAGATATAATTGCAGGTGAGAGTCCTGCCATGTATGTGAGAAAGGAAGAGCCTGAGGGCTCAGACAAGATTATGACTTCAGTTGTTGTTGTAGGTACCCAATGGGGTGATGAAGGTAAAGGGAAGATTACAGACTTCCTTTCAGCGAATGCAGAAGTGATTGCACGTTACCAAGGTGGTGATAATGCAGGTCACACGATTGTGATTGATGGTAAGAAGTTTAAATTGCACTTGATTCCATCTGGGATTTTCTTCCCTGAAAAAATCTCTGTTATTGGGAATGGTATGGTTGTAAATCCTAAATCTCTTGTAAAAGAGTTGAGCTATCTTCATGAGGAAGGTGTTACAACTGATAACTTGCGTATTTCTGATCGCGCGCATGTCATTTTGCCTTATCATATCGAGTTAGATCGTTTGCAAGAAGAAGCTAAGGGCGACAATAAGATTGGGACTACAATCAAGGGAATTGGTCCAGCTTATATGGACAAGGCTGCTCGTGTGGGAATTCGTATCGCCGATCTTTTGGATAAAGACATTTTCCGTGAGCGTTTAGAACGTAACCTTGCTGAAAAGAATCGTCTTTTTGAAAAATTGTATGATAGTAAAGCTATCGTCTTCGATGATATTTTTGAAGAATATTACGAATATGGTCAACAAATCAAGAAATATGTGACAGACACGTCCGTCATTTTGAATGATGCGCTTGATAATGGTAAACGTGTGCTTTTTGAAGGTGCACAAGGTGTTATGCTAGATATTGACCAAGGGACCTATCCATTTGTTACTTCTTCAAACCCTGTGGCTGGTGGTGTGACAATTGGTTCTGGTGTCGGTCCAAGCAAGATTGACAAGGTTGTAGGTGTATGTAAAGCCTATACGAGTCGTGTAGGAGACGGTCCTTTCCCAACTGAGTTGTTTGATGAAGTGGGAGAACGTATCCGTGAAGTAGGTCATGAATATGGTACAACAACTGGTCGTCCACGTCGTGTGGGATGGTTTGACTCAGTTGTGATGCGCCATAGTCGTCGTGTTTCTGGTATTACTAATCTTTCATTGAACTCTATCGATGTTTTGAGTGGTTTAGATACTGTGAAAATCTGTGTGGCCTATGATCTTGATGGTCAACGTATTGACTACTATCCAGCTAGTCTTGAGCAATTGAAGCGTTGCAAACCTATCTATGAAGAGTTGCCAGGTTGGTCAGAAGATATTACTGGAGTTCGTAATTTGGAGTATCTTCCTGAGAATGCGCGTAACTATGTTCGTCGTGTGAGTGAATTGGTTGGCGTTCGTATTTCTACTTTCTCAGTGGGTCCTGGTCGTGAACAAACAAATATTTTAGAAAGTGTTTGGTCCTAAGAGATTTTTAAGATTTGTTTAAGATAGGTCGGGTATACTATAGACAGTTACAAGAAGACCTCCTAACTTGTTGTAACGAATATCCTAAACTTTTCTTTTTCATAATAATCTCCCTATAAAGTCACCGCATTTGGTGGCTTTTTTTGTCTTGGGATTCATGATATAATAATAAAATCGATAAGTAGTAAAAGGGAAATTGATGAATTATACAGTTGAAGAAAAAGAAGTCTTTATGAGGGAAGCTTTGAGAGAGTCTGAGATTGCTCTTGAACACGATGAAATTCCAATTGGTTGTGTGATTGTCAAGGACGGAGAAATCATTGGCCGTGGGCATAATGCGCGTGAGGAACTGCAGCGAGCGGTTATGCATGCGGAGATTATGGCCATAGAGGATGCGAACTTGAGTGAGGAGAGCTGGCGCTTGCTGGACTGCACACTTTTTGTGACCATTGAGCCGTGTGTCATGTGTAGTGGGGCGATTGGGCTTGCCCGTATTCCAAACGTGGTCTATGGGGCTAAAAACCAGAAATTTGGCGCTGCTGGAAGTTTGTACGATATCTTGACAGATGAGCGTCTTAACCATCGTGTAGAGGTTGAAATAGGAATTTTGGAAGATGACTGCGCAGCTATCATGCAGGACTTTTTTAGAAATAGACGGAAAAAATAATTTTGCTTTTAAAATGAATAGGAATGTGATATAATAAATAGTGGAGCAACAGTTCTGCGTGAAGCGGGTCAGGGGAGGAATCCAGCAGCCCTAAGCGATTTGAATTGTGTGCTCTTTTTTTCGTGCTTTTTCCGAATAAATAAGATAGAATAATCTAGAATAAATGATAATAGAAAAGAGAAGATGATGAAAATTCGTGGTTTTGAATTGGTTTCTAGTTTTACAGATGAGAATTTATTGCCCAAGCGTGAGACAGCTCATGCGGCTGGTTACGACTTAAAGGTTGCTGTGCGTACGGTTATTGCGCCAGGAGAGATTGTATTGGTTCCGACAGGGGTTAAGGCTTATATGCAACCGACAGAGGTTCTCTACCTATATGATCGTTCTTCAAACCCTCGTAAGAAGGGCTTGGTTTTAATTAATTCAGTTGGCGTTATTGATGGGGATTATTATGGAAATCCTGGAAACGAGGGGCATATTTTTGCGCAGATGAAGAATATCACAGACCAAGAGGTTGTTCTTGAAGTTGGAGAACGTATTGTTCAGGCTGTCTTTGCTCCTTTCTTAATTGCAGATGGCGATGCGGCTGATGGCGTTCGAACTGGTGGATTTGGTTCAACAGGGCACTAGAATGAAGATTATCTTTGTACGTCACGGGGAGCCAGATTATCGTGAGTTAGAGGAGCGTTCTTATACGGGATTTGGGATAGATTTGGCGCCCTTATCTGAGAAGGGACGGCAGCAAGCTCAGGAACTGAGCACCAATCCTTTACTCTTTTCAGCTGAAATAATCGTATCTTCTGCAGTCACAAGAGCTTTAGAAACGGCTTCTTATGTGGTTTGTGCTACGGGACTTCCTTTGAGAGTGGAGCCATTATTACATGAATGGCAGGTCTATGAAAGTGGCACAGATAATTTTGAAAAAGCTCGCACTATGTTTCTAGAAAATAAGGGGGAGTTACTTTCTAATAGTCCTATTCGATATGAGACAGCTGCGGAGATGAAGTCTCGTTTTCTAGCATGTATGGCTAAGTATCGAGAATATCAGACTGTGGTAGTTGTTGCTCATCGAATGCTCATGCGCCAGTTTGTGCCAAATGAGAAGATTGATTTTTGCCAAGTGGTTGAGTGTGAATTAGAGATATAGAAAGAGGTTTATCATCGCAAAGAAAAAAGCGACATTTGTATGTCAAAATTGTGGGTATAATTCACCTAAATATCTGGGGCGTTGCCCCAACTGTGGGTCTTGGTCTTCTTTTGTAGAAGAGGTTGAGGTTGTCGAGGTCAAAAATGCGCGTGTGTCTTTAACAGGTGAGAAAACCAAGCCCATGAAACTGGCTGAAGTGACCTCCATCAATGTCAATCGAACCAAGACAGAGATGGAGGAATTCAACCGTGTACTTGGAGGCGGAGTGGTACCAGGAAGTCTCGTCCTCATAGGTGGGGATCCTGGAATTGGGAAATCAACCCTTCTCCTACAAGTCTCAACCCAGTTGTCCCAAGTGGGGACTGTTCTCTACGTCAGTGGGGAGGAGTCTGCTCAGCAAATCAAGCTACGAGCAGAGCGCTTGGGTGATATTGATAGTGAGTTTTATCTTTATGCAGAGACCAATATGCAGAGTGTTCGTGCTGAGGTGGAGCGTATCCAACCAGACTTTCTCATTATTGACTCCATCCAGACTATTATGTCTCCTGAGATTTCAGGGGTGCAGGGCTCTGTTTCTCAGGTGCGTGAGGTGACGGCTGAACTTATGCAGCTGGCTAAAACCAATAACATTGCCATCTTTATCGTAGGTCATGTGACCAAGGAAGGAACATTAGCTGGGCCTCGTATGTTGGAGCATATGGTGGATACGGTACTTTACTTTGAAGGGGAGCGTCACCATACCTTTCGTATTTTGAGAGCGGTCAAAAACCGTTTTGGCTCCACTAATGAGATTGGGATTTTTGAGATGCAGTCAGGTGGCTTGGTTGAGGTTCTTAATCCGAGTCAAGTTTTCCTAGAAGAGCGTTTGGATGGAGCGACTGGTTCGTCAATCGTTGTGACCATGGAAGGGACGCGTCCGATTTTGGCGGAGGTTCAGGCTTTGGTGACACCGACCATGTTTGGAAATGCCAAGCGTACGACGACAGGCCTTGATTTTAACCGTGCTAGCTTGATTATGGCTGTTTTAGAAAAGCGTGCAGGGCTTCTCTTGCAAAATCAGGATGCCTATCTCAAATCTGCTGGTGGTGTTAAATTGGATGAACCTGCCATTGACTTGGCTGTTGCAGTTGCTATTGCTTCGAGCTATAAAGACAAGCCAACTAATCCTCAGGAATGTTTTGTAGGAGAACTTGGTTTGACAGGAGAGATTCGGCGCGTGAATCGTATTGAGCAACGCATCAACGAAGCTGCTAAACTGGGCTTTACTAAGATTTATGTACCTAAGAATTCCTTGACAGGAATCACTCTGCCTAAGGAAATTCAGGTCATTGGCGTGACAACGATTCAGGAAGTTTTGAAAAAGGTCTTTGCATAATCCGTGACAAATTCTCTTAAAAATGATAAGATAGGAGAAATATTTGACTATCAAATTTTCAAGGAGGGAATCGTGTCGTATTTTGAACAGTTTATGCAAGCTAATCAGGCTTATGTTGCCTTACATGGGCAGTTAAATCTGCCACTTAAACCCAAAACAAGAGTAGCTATTGTGACCTGTATGGACTCTCGTCTGCACGTTGCACAAGCTCTGGGCTTGGCACTTGGGGATGCTCATATCTTGCGGAATGCAGGTGGTCGAGTGACTGAAGACATGATTCGTTCGCTAGTTATTTCCCAGCAACAAATGGGGACAAGAGAGATTGTGGTATTGCACCATACAGACTGTGGTGCTCAGACCTTTGAAAATGAACCTTTTCAGGAGTATTTAAAAGAGGAATTAGGTGTAGATGTGTCAGACCAGGACTTCTTGCCCTTCCAAGATATAGAAGAGAGTGTACGCGAGGATATGCAACTGCTTATCGAGTCTCCCCTAATACCAGACGATGTCACTATCTTTGGTGCCATTTACAATGTTGATACAGGAAGTATGACAGTCGTAGAATTATAAATACTTCATTTAGAAAGAAAGTGTATGAAGAAAAGCAGTATTTTATTTATTTTTATTTTATTGCTATGTATTGGTTTACAGTATGAAACCATCTACTATACGGACGGTTCGAGGTCAGGTGCGGAATATGGACTAATGGGAGTTTCTATCTTTCTAGCTCTCTTTTACATGATTCCGGCTCTTTATTTTCTCTTCCGTATTGGGAAAAAATGGGAATTCCCAAAGAACGCCTTGATTTTGTCTTTATTGGGTGGGATGTTCCTTTCAGGCTGGTTATCTAGCTTTGCGAATACCTATATCCATGATTTGCTGGGTATGCTTTTCCCAGATAGTCCATTTTTAAATGCCTTTGAAAGTGCTATTGTGGCTCCTTTGGTAGAAGAACCCTTGAAATTATTGCCACTTGTTTTTGTTTTGGCTTTGATTCCTGTGCGAAAATTAAAATCTTTGTTTTTACTTGGAATTGCTTCCGGTTTGGGATTCCAAATGATTGAGGATATTGGTTATATTCGTACGGATTTGCCAGAGGGCTTTGACTTTACTATTTCGCGAATTTTAGAGCGTATCATCTCAGGAATTGCCTCTCACTGGACTTTTTCAGGTCTAGCTGTAGTAGGTGTTTACTTGCTTTACAGAGCCTATAAAGGACAGAAGGTTGGCAAGAAACAGGGCCTTATTTTTCTAGGTTTAGCCTTGGGAACTCACTTCTTGTTTAACTCTCCTTTTGTGGAGTTGGAAACAGAGTTGCTTTTAGCGATTCCAGTGGTTACGGCTATTGCTCTCTATGGTTTTTATCATGCTTATTGCTTTGTTGAGAAACACAATGAGTTGATGACCTAGAATATTTTTCAAAAGAATGATGCAAGGGTACAAATATGGTGCCCTTCTTTTATTTTTGATTGAAAAATAGTGCAAAAAGCGCTACAATGGTAGATGGAAAATCTTGTGAAAAGCACAAGTTATACATATATACCGGAGGAAATCATGTCTTTTTCTGATTTAAAGCTGTTTGCCCTTTCTTCTAATAAAGAATTGGCAGAACGTGTGGCGCAGGAGATTGGGATAGAGTTGGGGAAATCAAGTGTTCGCCAATTTTCAGATGGAGAGATTCAGGTCAACATTGAAGAATCAATCCGTGGGAAACACGTCTTTATCCTACAATCAACTAGTTCGCCTGTAAATGACAATCTGCTTGAAATTTTGATTATGGTAGATGCTTTGAAGCGTGCGAGTGCAGAATCTGTCAATGTTGTCATGCCTTACTATGGGTATGCACGTCAGGATAGAAAGGCGAGAGCGCGTGAGCCAATCACTTCAAAACTTGTCGCAAATATGCTTGAAGTAGCTGGAGTGGATCGTTTATTGACCATCGACTTGCATGCTGCGCAAATTCAAGGATTCTTTGATATTCCTGTGGATCATTTGATGGGTGCTCCTCTGATTGCAGATTATTTTGAGCGTCGTGGTATGGTTGGTTCTGACTATGTGGTTGTCAGCCCGGACCATGGAGGGGTGACTCGTGCTCGTAAGTTGGCAGAATTTTTGAAAACATCTATCGCTATTATTGATAAACGTCGTAGCGTTGATAAGATGAATACTAGTGAAGTTATGAACATCATCGGTAAGGTTGAAGGCAAGACTTGTATCTTGATTGATGATATGATTGATACCGCTGGAACGATTTGTCATGCGGCAGATGCTCTTGCGGAAGCTGGTGCTGTTGAAGTCTATGCAAGCTGTACGCACCCAGTTCTTTCTGGTCCTGCTACGGACAATATCCAAAAATCAGCTATTAAGAAATTGGTTGTTTTGGATACTATCTATCTGCCAGAAGAGCGTTTGATTGATAAGATTGAGCAGATTTCAATCGCTCATCTTCTAGGGGATGCTATCGTACGTATTCATGAAAAACGACCACTTTCTCCACTTTTCGGTATTGAGAAAAAAATTTAATGACCAAGCCTGAGATGGTTCTCAGGTTTTTTCGTCTTTTTTCCGAATAAATATAGTCAATTGAAACAAGAACAAGACAAAAGAGCCTCGTAAAAGGTATTGCAACTTGGTAATACCTTTTTGAGATGCTTTTTGATATGAGCCCATGTCTTCTCAATAGGATTGTACTCAGGTGAGTAGGGAGGAAGGGGTAAAAGTTTATGCCCAAACTCTTCACACAAGAATTCTATTCTAGCTATTCTATTGGAATCTTGCATTATCCATAATAATAACTGAGGGTGTATTTAATGTCGGTAAGAGAAATTTCTGAAACCAAGCTTCAAAAAAGTCGCTCGTCATTGTTTCTTGGTAAGTTATTGGAGCGATTAACTCACCATTTGTTAGCCCTGCAACCAAAGAAATCCCCTGATATCTTCTTCCAGAGACTTTACCTCCTATTAACTGACCTTTTGATGAGCAACCATATTCTCGATAAAAGTAAGTATCGAATCCTGTTTCATCAATATAAACAGGTGCTAAGTGCTTTAAACTATTAAAATTCTTAAGAAATAAGGATACTTTTTCTGGGTCTTGTTCATAGTAGGTGTGGTTCTTTTTTTCGAGTGTACCCCATAAATTTGAGCGCATAGTGGATAGTAGTTGGATGACAGCCAAATTCAGAAGCTATTTCAGTCAAATAAGCGTCTGGATTGTCAGTAAGATAGTTTTTAAGTCTATCTTTATCAACTTTTCTTGGTTTTGTTCCTTTTACTTGATGGTTTAGCTCTTCTGTTCCCTCTTTTAGCCTTAACCAGCCATAAATGGTATTACGTGAGATTTGGAAAACCTGTGATGCTTTTGTTATACTACCTGTTCGCTCACAATAGCCGAGAACTTTTTTACGAAAATCTATTGAATATGCCATAAGAAGATTATACAACATTGTGTACTGTTTTTGGTTCATTTTACTATAGATAGAAGCAGTGAATCTAGCAAACCTAGATTTAAAAATGTGCTATAATGAAAGGAGAGAAAGAATGATTCTCAGACATCCGGGCATTAGCTCAACCAATGATTTGGACGCTAAGAAAATCTTTAGCAATCCAGAAATCACTTGTCAATTTATCCGCGATATGTTGGATTTACCAGCCAAAAATGTGACCATTTTGGAGGGAAGTAATATTCACGTCTTGCCTTCTCTGCCCTATTAAGCACAAGATTTCTATACCAGTATTGATGTCTTGGTGGAGTTGGATAATGGAACCCAAGTAATCATTGAAATTCAAGTTCATCATCAGAATTTTTTCATCAATCTCCTGTGGGCTTACTTGTGCAGTCAGGTCAATCAAAATCTAGAAAAAATTCGCCAATAAGAAGGAAACGCTCACCAAAGTTATAAACACATCGCATCAGTATACGCAATAGCTATTGTGGATAGTAATTACTTTCAGGATGATTAAGCTTTTCATAGCTTTAGTATGCGAGAGGGAACGACAGGTGAAGTCTTAACCATCACAAACAATGGACAGGAAAACCATCTAGTCAAGATGGTATTCTTGGAATTAAAAAATACAGAGAAACCAGCAAGGATAGCGTTCGCAAGCCATGGTTGGAGTTTTTCGGGAATAAACCCTTTACCCAGCGCCCCGAGCGAGCCATCAGCCAAGCAGACCAACTGCTAGATTACAAGAGCTGGTCCGAGGAGTACAGGAAAATGTTTAGTCAACTACGTATGCGTGAAGAACAAGCCTTACTCGCTCATGACTATGCCTTGGAACAAGCGGAGGAAAAAGACTTAGAGCGTGGTCGTGCAGAGGGGATTGAACAGGGACTGGAGCGTGGTCTTGAACGTGGACGAGCTGAAGGGATTGAACAAGGGCGAGAAGAAGGCTTGGAACGTGGGAAACTTTTTGCCTTTCTGGATATGGTTCGCCAAGGACTTCTGACTTCCGAGGTTGCCAGCCATCAGCTGGGTATGAGCGTCGCTGAGTTTGAGTCCTTGCTATGAGGTCACATTTTTTTAATATAGTAGAAAGTTAATGAAATGGCGAGTTATTTCTAAAATACTTGTCATTTTTGCTTGACATTTGGAAGGGGGATAGGATAATACCATAGAAGTGAGTTCTGTCCAACTATCGATATGGATTAGATATGTGAAGTTTGACTCAAAGTTTAAGAAATTTGTGAGATTTTCACTTGGGAGATACGGTATTTGAAGGGTATTTCATCTCACAAAGGTGTTTTTTCAACCTTTTTTGAAAAAAATGAAAGCTCTTCTAGGCATAAGAAAACACCTCTGTGTTATACTTGTTGTTCAACCACAAACACAAGAAAGGCACAGAGATGCAAGACAATTATACTACAAAAGCCAAACAAAAGAAGGAAAATCAAATAGAGAAATTGCCTCTTTGCTTGGAAAAGCTCCTCAAACTATCCACACTGAAATCAAGCGTGAGACAGTCTGACAATGTCTTGGAAAAGGGCGCTTCAAAGAGGTTTATTCTACCGACTATGCTCAACAGTCTTATGAAAACAATCGCAGGCGCTCGGTCAAGAAATCAAGCTTAACCAAAGAACTAAAGGAAAAGATTCTCCACTATCATAATCAAAAGTTTTCTCCTGAAATGATGGTTATGGCTAAAGGGGTTAACGTGGGAATTTCAACCATTTACTATTGTATTCATAATGGAAAATTGGGATTAATACTAGACTAAAATCAAAAAGCATTATACAATAGTAATATGAAATCAACTAAAGAAGAAATCCAAACAATCAAAACACTTTTAAAAGACTCTAGTACAGCTAAATATCATAAACGCCTTCAAATCGTTCTATTTCGTCTGATGGGTAAATCTTATAAAGAGATTATAGAGCTTTTAGACTGTAATCAAACAACGATTTGGCCAACTGTAAAAAAATATGAGGAGTTCGGACTCGATTCTCTCCTTCAAGAAACACGTGGTGGTCGTAACCATGCATATATGACAATTGAGGAAGAGAAAGCCTTTCTTGCCCGTCATTTGAAGGCTGCAGAGGCAGGAGAATTTGTTACAATTGATGCCTTATTTCAGGCTTATAAAAAGGAGTTAGGTTCTTCCTACACACGTGATGCCTTTTATCAACTCTTGAAGCGCCATGGTTGGCGAAATATTAGGCCACGTCCAGAACATCCCAAGAAAGCAGACGTTCAAACCATTGTCGCGTCTAAAAATAAAATCTCAATTCAAGAAGACAAGAAAGCGCTTTAAAACCAGTAGGCATTTTCGTAAGGTTCGCTTGATGTACCAAGATGAGGCTGGTTTCGGTAGAATCAGTAAACTGGGATCTTGTTGGGCTCCAATGGGAGTAGGTCCACATGTCCATAGTCACTATATACGAGAATTTCGCTATTGTTATGGAGCTGTTGATGCCCATACAGGCGAATCATTTTTCTTAATCGCTGGTGGATGTCATACTGAGTGGATGAACGCCTTTTTAGAAGAGCTTTCACAAGCTTATCCAGATGATTATCTTTTACTCGTTATGGACAATGCTATATGGCATAATAAAAGCGCTGAATCGGTCAATCAGGCTCTAAAACTCATCTTAAAACAAGACAAGATTCTGTCCATCACGGCAGATAATGGTACAGAATTTAACCGCTTGTCTGATGTATTTTCTGAGGAACATATCTATTATGCGCACCCCTATGCCTCTTGGGAAAAGGGGAACTGATGAGAATCACAACAGGCTCATTCGGAGATGGTTACCTAAGGGAACTAAGAAAACGACTCCCAAAGAAGTCGCATTCATCTAAAATTGGATTAATAACTATCCTAAAAAATGCTTGCACTACAAATCACCCAGAGAAGACTTCTTGATGGCTAACTTGAACTTGAAATTTGGCTTTTTTGAAAAAATAGGTAAAAAGTTTAAAAACTCGAAGAAAACTCTTGACAAATCCTGCAAATATTTATATAATCTATGGTAGTAAGGTAGTCTTACGAAAAAATATTTTAAAGAAAAACAAAGGAGATAAAACGATGAAAAAAGTTTTATTGACAAGCGCAGTCGCTCTTGCAGCATTTGGTGCTGTACAAGCTGTTTCAGCTGATACAGCAACTTTTAGTGAGGCTAATGTTCAAACATTGCCAAATGCTAAACCTGCAGCTGATGAGAGAACAGAACCAAGTGCAGAAGTTTCTAAACTCTTTAAAGAAGCAGCAGAAGCAGCAGAAGCAGCAGCTAAACGTGGAGAAGAAGCAAGTGGTAAAGTTAATACTACTGAAAATGGTGATTTGACTATTGATGATATTAAGTCTCACCTTGCATCTCAACAATCTAATAAACAAAGAGTTGTTACCGATAGATATGTTAAGGTTTATGATAAAGAAGGTAATGAACTGAAACTTGATGGTAAAGCAGTTGAGATTAAGTATGAAAAATCAGCTAATAGTACTGTTGAAGTTAAAACTAAACGTGGAACATATAAATTAACAGTTCGAGTACAAAATGGTAAAGCAACTCTTTTGAAAACTCCTCAATTAGTAGCTTCTGCTGAAACACCTGCTCAAAAAGCTGAATGGATTAAATCAGGTTCTCGCTGGTGGTACAAACACGCTGATGGTTCTTACACAACTAATGGTTGGGAAAAAATCAATGGAACTTGGTACTATTTTGACCAAGCTGGTTGGATGACAACTGGTTGGGTTAAAGACAATGGTACTTGGTACTACTTGAAATCATCAGGTGCAATGGCAACTGGTTGGTATCAAGTTGGTGGTAAATGGTACTACTCATACGCGTCAGGAGCTCTTGCAGTTAATACAACTGTAGATGGTTATAAAGTAAACCACAACGGTGAGTGGGTTAAATAATCCAAGATAATTTAAAACTAGGAGAGTTCTCTCCTAGTTTTTTTGCTCTTTGTTAGCTATAGGGGTAGAGTTTTTGGCATTTTCCTTGCAACTCCGTCTATTGGTTAGAAGAAAATAAAAAGTGAACAAGACGATATTTCAGTCGTAACCGCCTAATAACGAAGTATATTGAAAAATCTCCAGCCTAGAGAACTCACGGATAGTTCCTAATCTGGAGATTTCTTATTTGCACTTTTCTTGTACAACTTTAGTCCATGGTAAATAAGCCTCTAAAACCTCTTTGTTTACGAGAGTTTCCTCGTTTGGAAGACATTCTAGAAGATAGGATAGATATTTTTCACTATTTAGTTGATGACGTTTAGCTGTTTCCAACAAACTCATAATAATAGCTGTTGCTTTAGCTCCTTCAAAACTTTGAGAAAACAACCACCCTCGCTTTTTAAAATTTAGCTTAGGCTAAAAGAGTCCACTGGACTCTTTTACTCCGTCCCATAACCAATGATTTAATGGCGCGTTCAGCTAGATTATTGGAAAGGACCAGATGCCCGTCTTTCAAAATGGCCTTAAAGGTTTCTTCATACTTGAGACTGTATTCAATTGCCCTTCCTAGTTTTGAACCAGGTAAAACTGACTGACGCCGACACCAAGCAAAGAAGTCTTCCATTAGGGGTTGGAGCTCTTCTTGACGTTTCTGTAGTCGTTCATCAGCTGGCAAAGCATGCAATCGCTTTTCACCTGCTTTTAAGGCCTAGTTTAAGACTAAGTTAGAACAAGGAAAACATTACAATGTAGCCATCATCCACCTTGCAAAAAAACTTATCCGAACCATGTTTTATCTCCTAAAAAAGAGCTACCATTTGACGAACAAAAAGTGATGTAATTTCTGAAATTAACACAAGATTACCTTTGAAAAAAATGGACTTTTTCAAGGGATTTTTGCCGTGCTCTAAAATCATCGCTAAATCATCAAATTGAAATAAGAAATATTTTAGATAAACTATTGACTTTTCTTATAGTTTGTCTTTCATTATAGCACATTTTTAAATCTAAGTTTACTAGTTTCAATGCTTCTATCTATTTATTCGGGAAAAAGTTTGAAAAATACTTGCTCTAGCTCTTCCCAATGGTATTTTTTGATTCTTTCCTTTATAATGGGTGTATGGATAAGAAAAAATTATTATTGATTGATGGGTCTTCTGTTGCTTTTCGGGCGTTTTTTGCACTCTATCAGCAGTTGGACCGTTTTAAGAATGCGGCTGGTTTGCATACCAATGCCATTTATGGTTTCCAGTTGATGTTGAGCCATTTGTTGGAGCGGGTGGAGCCTAGTCATATTTTGGTGGCTTTTGATGCGGGAAAGACGACCTTCCGGACAGAGATGTATGCGGACTATAAGGGTGGTCGGGCTAAGACTCCTGATGAGTTTCGTGAGCAATTTCCTTTCATTCGTGAGTTGCTGGATCATATGGGGATTCGTCACTATGAGTTGGCTCAGTATGAGGCGGATGACATCATTGGGACACTGGATAAACTAGCAGAGCAGGATGGTTTTGATATTACCATTGTCAGTGGGGACAAGGACTTGATTCAGCTGACGGATGAGCATACGGTGGTTGAAATTTCCAAGAAAGGTGTGGCTGAGTTTGAGGCCTTTACGCCAGATTATCTCATGGAAAAGATGGGCATCACACCGACTCAGTTTATCGATCTCAAGGCGCTCATGGGTGATAAGTCGGATAATATCCCTGGGGTGACCAAAATTGGTGAAAAGACGGGTATCAAACTCTTGCTGGAGTATGGTTCGCTTGAGGGGATTTATGAAAATATCGATGGGATGAAGGCTTCTAAGATGAAGGAAAATCTCATTAATGATAAGGAACAGGCCTTTTTGTCTAAAACACTAGCGACCATTGATACCAAGGCACCGATTGCGATTGGTTTAGAGGACTTGGTCTATAGTGGTCCAGATGTTGAAAATCTTGGAAAATTCTACGATGAGATGGGCTTCAAACAGCTCAAGCAGGCTTTAAATGTGTCGTCAGCTGATGTGTCTGAGAGTTTGGATTTTACTATTGTTGACCAAATCAGTCAAGATATGCTGAGTGAAGAGTCTATCTTCCACTTTGAGCTTTTTGGTGAGAATTACCATACGGATAATTTGGTTGGATTTGCCTGGTCTTGTGGGGATAAGCTCTATGCCACAGACAAGCTTGAGCTGTTGCAAGACCCGATTTTCAAGGATTTCTTAGAAAAAACATCTCTGAGAGTTTATGACTTTAAGAAGGTTAAAGTTCTTTTGCAACGTTTGGGTGTGGATTTGCAGGCGCCTGCTTTTGACATCCGTTTGGCTAAATACCTCCTTTCGACTGTGGAGGACAATGAAATTGCGACCATCGCTAGTCTTTATGGTCAGACTTACTTGGTTGATGATGAAACTTTCTACGGTAAGGGTGTTAAAAAGGCCATTCCTGAACGTGAGAAATTCTTGGAACACTTAGCTTGTAAACTTGCTGTTTTGGTTGAAACAGAGCCTATTTTGCTTGAAAAACTCAGCGAAAATGGGCAATTAGAGCTTCTTTATGATATAGAGCAACCTCTGGCTTTTGTCCTTGCCAAGATGGAAATAGCTGGAATTAGGGTCAAGAAAGAGACTTTGTGTGAGATGCAGGCTGAAAATGAGCTTGTCATTGAAAAACTGACTCAAGAGATTTACGAGTTGGCTGGTGAGGAGTTTAATATCAACTCGCCTAAGCAGTTGGGCGTGCTTCTCTTTGAAAAATTGGGACTTCCTTTAGAATACACTAAAAAAACCAAGACAGGTTATTCGACAGCGGTGGATGTCTTGGAACGCTTGGCTCCTATTGCTCCGATTGTTAAGAAAATCTTAGACTACCGTCAAATTGCTAAGATTCAATCGACTTATGTAATTGGCTTGCAGGACTGGATTTTGGATGATGGCAAGATTCATACTCGTTATGTGCAGGATTTGACCCAAACAGGTCGTCTGTCTAGTGTAGATCCAAACTTGCAAAACATTCCTGTGCGTTTGGAACAAGGGCGCTTGATTCGGAAGGCCTTTGTGCCAGAGTGGGAGGATAGTGTATTGCTCAGTTCGGACTATTCACAAATTGAATTGCGCGTTTTGGCGCATATTTCTAAGGATGAGCACTTGATTAAGGCCTTCCAAGAGGGGGCAGATATCCATACTTCGACAGCCATGCGGGTCTTTGGCATTGAGCGTCCTGAGGATGTGACTGCAAACGATCGTCGCAATGCCAAGGCGGTTAACTTTGGAGTGGTTTATGGTATTTCAGACTTTGGTTTGTCTAATAATCTGGGCATTAGCCGTAAGGAGGCCAAAGCCTACATTAATACCTACTTTGAACGCTTCCCAGGTATTAAAAACTACATGGATGAAGTGGTGCGTGAGGCGCGTGATAAGGGCTATGTGGAGACCCTCTTCAAGCGTCGTCGTGAGTTGCCAGATATCAATTCGCGCAACTTTAATATTCGTGGTTTTGCGGAGCGGACAGCCATCAATTCTCCTATTCAGGGTTCGGCAGCAGATATTCTCAAGATTGCCATGATTCAGCTAGATAAAGCCTTGGTTGCAGGTGGTTATCAGACTAAGATGCTTCTGCAAGTGCACGATGAAATCGTCCTTGAAGTTCCTAAATCTGAATTGGCAGAGATGAAAAAATTGGTCAAACAAACCATGGAAGAAGCCATTCAACTCAGTGTTCCCCTCATCGCAGATGAAAATGAAGGGGCAACCTGGTACGAGGCTAAATAAAAAGGGGGCTAGTCCTCCTTTTTTGTAGTAGAATTCTGCAAGCCTTTTCAAATTGTGCTATACTGAAGAAAAAGGAGGATTTCTATGAGTCAAGAATTTATCAATCCAAGTGATGGTGTGATTCGTCAGTATCTCGCAACGAGTAAAACCCTTGCTGTGGTGGGCTTGTCAGACCGCGAGGAAACAACTAGCAACCGAGTGACCAAGGAAATGCAGGCTCGGGGTTATAAAATCATCCCAGTCAATCCCAAGGCGGCAGGTGGCGAAATCTTGGGTGAAAAGGCTTATGCTAGCCTAGCAGAGATTCCTTTTCCTGTAGATATTGTTAATGTTTACCGTCGCAGTGAGTTTTTGCCAGATGTGGCGCGTGATTTTCTCAAGGCTGATGCTAAGATTTTTTGGGCACAGCTAGGACTTGAAAGTCTAGAAGCGGAAGAAATCTTGCGTGCTGGTGGATGTGATGATATCGTGATGAATCGCTGCATCAAGAGAGAACATACTCGCTTGATTGAGGAAGCATAAGAAAAAGGTAGCTGGTGGGCTACCTTTTGTGTTATACTCAATAAAAATCA